>NZ_JAMPJZ010000003.1:0-147771 GCF_039961835.1 Trichocoleus sp. ST-U1 | reverse complement strand
AAAACCACAACTCCAATCGTGCCGCGTCCAGCCTCTGGGTCATCCACCAGCTCTTTTTCCGCTACCACCCCAGCGGCTTCTTTAATAAAATTCTCGCTCCGCTCTTGCAGCCACTCTTGCAAGCGAATCTCGATCATCGGATTGTAAATCGGAACCTGCAATTCCCGCACGAGTTCTGCCGACCCGTAATCTGATAGCACGCGATCGGGTGAAGCTTGTAAAGCTTGGGCCAGATCGATGGGATGTTGAATGCGGGATACATTAATCACGCCACTCAAGCGCTGAAATGCCCCATCCATCAGGGAGGCACTCATGCGAATTTGACCATCTGATTGCAGTACCGAACCTGTTCCCGCATTAAAGCGGGGATCGTCCTCCATCAAGTGGCAACCATGTACCACTGCTGCTTGGGCAGTTGCTCCTGCCAAAAGCAGGGTATAAACTTCTTCCACGACTTTGTAGAGTGATTTGCGGACTGCGTCAGCCCCCTCTTGACTTTTGAGGGCGCTACCGGCACCACCGTGAATAATCACCTTGGGTTGCACCTGATTGAGTGACATATTTCAATCCTTTGTAATTTTTAATAAATACCAAGACTCAGCCTTGATTTCAGATTTTAGATTTGTGATGTTTTCAATCCAGTATCGAAAATCTAAAAATTGGGCTTTTACGCGGACTCATTGGCTTGGTTGCGGCGGCGGCGACAGCGCTCCGAACAGTATTTCACATCATCCCAACAATCAGCCCATTTTTTGCGCCAGGTAAAGGGACGCTGACATACCGGGCAAATTTTGCTGGGTAAGTCGGACTTGGATCGAACGCGCTTCATGTTAATTTGACGGTACATTACCAATATTCAATTTTACGAAATAGATCGGAAGTCAGGTAATTATGTCCGCCCATAGAGAGATGCGCTTTTAGACTATTTTATTCTTTTTACTTATGGATGAGACTAGATTAGCTAAGGTGCGGATTGTATTGGTAGAGCCAGCAGGCCCGCTGAACGTAGGTTCTGTGGCTCGCGCGATGAAAAATATGGGGTTGCGGCAGTTGGTACTGGTGAATCCCCAATGCGATCGCCTCTCGAAAGAAGCAACGGATATGGCAGTTCATGCCATAGACATCCTGGAATCGGCTCAGGTAGTCGCGACGATCCCAGAGGCATTACAAGGGTGCGTGAAAGCGATCGCCACCACTACCCGCTCCCGAACGTTAGACACGCCGCTAGAAAATCCCAGAATCGCTTTACCTTGGTTGCTGGAAGAACCGCTGCCATCAGCCTTGCTCTTTGGCCCAGAAGATCGCGGGTTAAGTAATCTGGAATTAAACTATGCTCAGCGATTTGTACGCATTACCACGAATCCGGAGTATCCTTCATTAAATCTGGCTCAAGCAGTTGGGATTTGTTGTTACGAGCTTTACCAAAATTGGTCAGCACTCAGCAGTCAGTCGCAAACTACTGACAATCAACAGTACGGGCATGGCAGTACCGTGCCTCTCCCAACTGAAAACCCACAACTGACCATTGACCCTGCCTCATTAGAAGTTTTGGAGGGGTATTATCAACAGATGGAAGCCGTGTTATTAAAAATGGGTTATCTCTATCCCCACACCGCCAGCAGCCGTATGGAAAAATTCCGGCGTCTGTTCAATCGAGCCAATCCCAGCAAAGCAGAAGTGGCAATGCTCCGAGGCATTTTCAGCCAGATGGACTGGGCGCTACAATTTTTGCCACATTCTGTTGCTAATGAACCAGAACAGCAAGACGCACCATAAAATAAGCAAAAGTTGCTAGGAACGTTAACGTTAACGCTCTTTTGTCCGTTAGCGGTGTTGCGATACGCAAAAGCATTCGTTCCCTGATGCAAGTGATAGACCCTGGAAAAGTAAAGCCAAGGCTTAGCCGGTACAGTGGTTAGTCACTCTTTTTAACAGCTAACAATTAACAATAACCATAGTGGTGGAGGAGTTAGGAGTGACTCAGCAGTCTGAAACTCAGTCAGTTGTGTCAGCGGTATCAGGAGGAAGTACGTTTAAAGATAATGGGCAAAGCCCAAATAGTTCATCCTCACCGAACCAACACAATCGTTCTGACATCCGCGAACGTCGGCGGGAGCAACAAAAAAGACAACCCGCGTCGCGGAATCGACGCGACGCACTCAAAACGACACCCTTGAGCGTGAGCCGTGAAGTGGCTGCGACGCCGCGAGGAAAGAATCAAAGTTCAGCAAGGATGGGTTTCGGTTTGAAAAATGCGCCCCTAGACACAGAACAAAAAAAATCTTCCCCGTCCCTACGTACTCGAAACTCCTCCCGCGCCAGTCTGTCACTGCGACAGGTGCAGTCAAATTCTGCTCCCAATCGTTCCTTAAGATCCACCACGCCAATGAGGAAATCACTCTCGCGATTCGCTTCCGATGTGAATCAGGGAAGGCAAGGGATAGAAGCACCTGCACCCCAAACAAGCCGCCGCGATCGCTCGCGTCAAGGCGGTTCAATCCCCAATCAAAGTCTGCGCGAGGCAGTGCGCCCTTACCCCGTCCCGTCACAGGGGAATGTGAGGCGCTTCCAGAAACGCCCTCCTGCCCAGCCAGCCCAGCCCACAGGCACGCATAAGAGCGGGGGAACTTTACCTCAGCGCCGGACGCGATCGCCCGGACGCCCGGTTTCTCCCTGGCTGTACGGTGCCCGTCTGCTCATCTTGGGAGTGGGAATTGGTGCGATCGCGGGAACTGTTTTATCTGCTTGGGACCCGGCAACCCGCCAGCTAGCAGGCGCTGCTAACAAGGAGTCTCTCCATCAGCAGTCAGCAGTCGGGGCGATTGGTCAAGCGCCGGGACAAAAATCACCAGCTCAAGCTGACGCGGCGATGGGTACGGCGGCGGGTACTTCCGTTCTGACGCTGAATCAAGAAATCCCAGCGCTGAAAGCACACGTACAGGCGCTGGTGACACAAAATTCCAAATTAAATCCAGGCGTCTTTTTAGTAGAGTTGGAGACGGGTGCCTATCTCGACTTTTCGGGTAGCGAAATCTTCCCAGCTGCTAGCACCATTAAAGTGCCAATTCTCGTCGCCTTTTTCCAAGATGTGGATGCTGGAAAAATTCGTCTGGATGAACCGTTAACGTTAGAGAAAAATCTGATGGGTTCTGGTTCCGGCGATTTGCAGTACAAAAAGCCAGGGACAAAGTACACCGCCCTAGAGGTGGCAACTAAGATGATTGCGATTAGTGACAACACCGCTACCAATATGCTGATTCAGCGTTTGGGCGGTGCTGAGGCGCTGAATCAGCGGTTCCAATCTTGGGGATTGACGTCAACTGTTATCCACAACGCCCTACCGGACTTGGAAGGAACGAACACTACGAGTCCTAAGGAGTTGGCGACAGTGATGGCAATGGTCAATCAAGGCAATGTGGTCTCGGTGCCATCGCGCGATCGCATCTTGCATATCATGCAACAAACGGTGACAGATTCGTTGCTGCCACGGGGACTGGGGAAAGGCGCTAACATCGCCCACAAAACCGGCGATATTGGCTCTCTAATCGCGGACGTTGGCTTGATTGATATGCCCACTGGCAAGCGCTACATTGCCGCTGTGATGGTGCAACGCCCCCACAATGACGCTAAGGCATCAGAGTTGATTCGCCAGATATCTCGTACCGCTTATCAACACTTCAACCAACCGGCGACACCACCCAGTTCGACGGAAGCGCCTTCAGGCATCTCTAGCCCAATTCCCAAGCCGATTACGGCGGGAAATCCTACCAGTTTTATTAATTAGCTGAAGTTAAGCACAGTGGTGAAAATAAACTGAATTTGTTGGGGCTGGTAATGGGTAATTGATAATCGGAAATTGTCAATAGTTAGCGATTAATTGCAACTGACCACCGACTTTGAGGGAAGCACAGTTTGTTGTGCTTCCCTCAAAGTCTTAATTGCCTTTTTTACATGAAAAATGTAGTCATGTTTAACTAGGTTTCGTAGGGATAGATAAAAGAGCGATCGCTCTGAAGAATTACCGCTTTTTCACCGGACACTCTTCTTAATTTATCTGTGTCGCTCTAACCGCTCAATCACAATATCTTTCCCTATCATATAAAGGATTAATGAAAATAAAAGAAATTGCCCAAATTGTAAAACTGGATCTAAACGCCAACCTTGCAAAAATAAAATTATCCCGGAAATTAGCAGCAAACTTCTTATAATTACAGATACAAATTTATCTAATTTTAAAACTGATGCACTCAAGTTATTTGTTCGTCTGGATTCTGCCCCTTTAATTAAAATTAGGTAGGTTATAGCCAGAATAATATATAGTAGTCCTAAAATCGATGATGAATTTAAACCAAAATTTATCATTTCATTAACTCCTTTCCGATTTTAAATAAAATCACTATAAATATCTTTGGCAATTATGCAAATAATCATCCCTGTTAAAAGAAATTGCTCAAACTGAAGGATTGGATCTAAACGCCAACCTTGAGAAAATAAAATAAAGCCACACGAAAACATTATTATTGGTAAAAAAACGATTTGAATAACATAAAGAATTAGGAACAAAGCACTCGTCTGTCTTGAACGTTTAATCATTAGAATTATAGCCATTATCGGGTAAATTAAACCGATAATCCAATACATTAAACCGAGTAATGAGGCTAAATTTAAACCGTAGTTAACCATTAAGCGCACTCCTTTTTAAGGAAAAACTAAAATAAACTACGTCAGATTTGGCTGAAGCTTAATATATCTTATTGCTAAAAATAGCCACTAGAAGTAATCCGATTTGAGGTGTGAGATGCTAGCCCTTAAGATTCCCGACTTCGAGAAAGAAGTCGGGGATCTCTTATTCACGAATCATTTAGGATTGCTATAGAAGCGATCGCATCTACATACGAATGATGAATAATTCCGAAACAAAATCCTGGGAAGAAGTCCGCATCGCCTTCAAACAAATCTGGGGATATGATGATTTTCGACCTCCACAAGGAGAAATTATTCGCAGCTTGTTGCAAAAGCAAGATGCCCTAATTGTGATGCCAACGGGCGGGGGAAAGTCGATTTGTTTTCAACTCCCGGCGCTACTGCAAACGGGACTAACGTTAGTGATTTCGCCCTTGGTAGCGCTAATGGAAAATCAAGTGCAGGAATTGCGCGATCGCAAGTTACCCGCTGCCTTGTTGCATAGCGAAGTGCCGACTCACCAGCGACGGCAAACGCTGCAAACTCTCGAACATTTGAGATTATTGTACTTATCCCCAGAAACGCTGCTGAGTTCCCAAGTTTGGGAAAAGTTGTGTCAACCAAAACTAAAAATTAACGGCTTAATTCTCGATGAAGCGCATTGCTTAGTGCAGTGGGGAGAGACATTTCGACCAACTTATCGACGGCTGGGAGCGGTGCGACCGGCGCTGCTAAAATTAAAGCCATCTGGGACAAAAATTGCGATCGCTGCTTTCACTGCCACTGCCGATCCCGCAGCGCAGCAAACCATCCAACAAGTCTTACAACTCCAACAGCCAGCGGTTTTCAAAAATAGCCCCTATCGGCAAAATCTACACCTGAAAGTGCAAACCATTTGGACACCTAGAGGACGCCGCCAAGGGTTATTGAAGTTTATTCAGGAAAGACCCAAACAAGCAGGGTTAGTCTACGTCCGCACCAGGCGAGATAGCGAAGAATTAACTCAGTTACTTAGCGATCGCGGTTATGCAACCGCAGCTTATCACGCGGGGTTGAGTCCAGAGGAACGGCGCTCAATTGAAGCAAGCTGGCTGAGCGATAAAATGCCTTTTGTAGTGTGTACCTGCGCCTTCGGGATGGGGATTAACAAAAGCAATGTTAGATGGGTAGTTCATTTTCACTCGCCTTTACTACTTTCCGAGTACGTGCAGGAAGTAGGGAGAGCTGGACGAGATGGTAAATTATCTGAAGCTTTAACCTTGGTGAGCGAACGGACGGGGTGGCTGAACCCGGAGGATAAGCAAAGACGGGAATTTTTTGCGGGAAAGATGCGATCGCAATATCAAGAAGCTCAGCAACTCGCATCCAAACTCCCACCAAAAGGGGAAGTAACCGCCGTAACCAAACAGTTTCGAGACGGTGCTATAGCGCTTGCTCTCCTCCACAGTGCTGGACAATTGGAGTGGCAAGATCCCTTCAATTATGTTCGGCGTTCGGTTGGAAAATCTCGCTCTTTTGGGGAACTCAGTAGCCAGCAGCAGCAAGTTCAGTCCCAGATGGCTCAATACCTGAACACACGACAGTGCCGTTGGCAGTTTTTGTTACAGGCTTTTGGCTTCACCCAAGAGGCATCTGGCTGGCGGTGCGGACACTGCGATAATTGCGCTCGACGTTAATCTTCGGAGTCCATATCAGTCGTTAACCCGCTGCGAGCAACGTTGAAGATGAAGTAGGTTTTCACTTCGGAATGGAGCCATGTTTATTCAAACTCATCGCTTGCTGCTGCGGGAATTTACGGAAGCCGACTGGTCTGCCGTTTTAGCTTATCAATCCACGCCAGCATATCAACGCTTTTATCCAGAGGTCGGGCGCACTGAGGCAGACGCTCGCGCCTTCGTTAATCGCTTCCTCCAGTGGCAGCAGGAAACGCCCCGATGGAGGTATCAATGGGCAGTCGTCCGGAGACAGGACGGACTGATTGGTAATTGCGGTATTCGCAAAAGCGATCGCGATGCCTCAGAAGCAGAAATTGGGTGTGAATTGGCTCCCGAACACTGGGGGCGAAATTATCCTGTTGAAATGAGTCGTCCGCTACTGCAATTTGGCTTTACAGAGCTTGGACTGCATCGCATTTATGCACACTGTATTGCTGAAAATAGAGGGGCGGTGTCATTGGTGCAGAAGCTTGGGATGACCCAAGAAGGTCGGTTGCGAGAGAATGTCAGCATCCGGGGACGGTGGCATGACACGCTCGTATACGGCATCTTGAAGCAGGAATGGGAGGCGATGGTTGAATAACACCGGAACACGGACTAAGTTAAACTTTTTGACGCAAAAGTCTTTTCTTTCTTCTTCATGGCTAGAGCCAAGGGCTGGAAACCGTGTCTGCTGAGGATGCCAACTTCTTTTTTACTGAGTCCTCAGTCCTCACTCCTCAGTCCTCACTCCTCACTCCTCACTCCTCACTCCTCAGTCCTCAGTCCTCACTCCTCACTCCTCAGTCCTCAGTCCTCACTCCTCAGTCCTCAGTCCTCAGTCCTCACTCCTCACTCCTCAGTCCTCAGTCCTCACTCCTCAGTCCTCACTCCTCAGTCCTCACTCCTCAGCCCTCACTCCTCAGCCCTCACTCCTGAAGACTTTTTCGCTCAAAAGGCAAAAGGCAAAAGTAAAAATTTACTTTTGCCTTTTATAGACCCTAGACTTTAGTTGAGCGACGACGAGAGGGCTTATTGTCTCGCCTCTCCCGATCTTGGCGACGGCGATCGCGCCATTCTATCAGCGTCAGATAGATAATGCCCCCAGAAACCACCGTTAACAGGGCGAAGGTAGAAAAAGCCAGAACAGTCAGAACAGAAGTTTCCACAATGCTTTTAGAAGCCGTTACGACCCCAAATGACCATTGAAATCGACCAAGTAAACAAAACCAAAACTGAAACCCAACCGAGACTCAAAATATCCATAGTTGTATGTAAAGATAAGTGCCCAATAATCACTCCAGCGCCTATCATAATTCAATTTGAGGCATCTATGGCAGACCTCGGCGAATGACGAGGTTGCCAAAAAAACCTTTAACTGAACTAGGAGCGATTTTCACAGGATATTGCACGAGATGGTTGATCGGCTTGAGCGAATAGAATCTATCAAGGCAGGAACTGTTGCTGCTTTGTCTTTTTTCCTGGGTTATGGCATTGCTACCCTGAGCAATATTCTCGTGCTGTCGGAGCAGTTTGAGACACTCGCCAATCTGAAAGTCACGAATGGCGTTCACTTTCTAGTGAGTATGGCGATCGCTCTTTTGAGCGGTTTTCTGTTTGGCGTCACCTACCGCTATATTATTCGAGAAGACCCCAATCCACACCTCAGGACTGGCGCAGTGTTTGCCTTTGGGTTGGTGCGGGGATTAGGGCAAGTGGAGGCTGGGTTAAATTTCCCCGATGCCTTCTGGTCGTTTGGGATTCTAGGAGGAGAGAGTATTTTGCTATTTGCGATCGCTCGTCTCCTCCTCGACTGGACAATTCAGCTAGGCTGGGTAAAACCGTTTAAGTCAAGCTAAATTCCGCAAACTCTGGTTGCCCATACATCATATTTCGGTCAACCGCTGAGAGGATTTTCTGGTTCGCAGCATCAGAATTAAGACACTGGCAAGTCAACTGCGCGACATCCGCGCGATGAATCGTCCCCGCAACTCGCGGATCTTCCGTCAAAACGCCATTGCCAGTTGCTGGTTCAGACTTCAATCCGCCGGGGCGGATAATAGTGTAAGTCAGTCCGCTGTCAATCAGATACTTCTCGGCTTTCTCCTTTTCAATTAACACTGGCTTCAGCGTTTCTAAAGCTTGTGGAGGGATAGCCCCGACACTATCTCCACTTCCAATCGAAGAAATGAGAATAAACTTTTTTACCCCTGCTTTCACAGCAGCGTCAATAAGATTTTTGTTCCCCAAAAAATCAGCTCTTTCGCCGTCTTTGGGTAAACCGCCGATGGTGCTAATCGCAGCATGAATCGATTCATCTCCTAAGATTGCCTGCTCAACTTCGGCAACGTTTAAAGCATCTCCCATCACCCCTTTAATTCCCATCGCTTCCAATTCGGCAGCAGATGCTGGCGAGCGCAGTAGTGCCTTCACCTTCTGGTTTTCCTGTATTAAGTAGTTGGCAATTTCTCGACCCACGCCCCGACTTGCACCCGCCAGAAAAATATAGGATTCACTTGTCATCTTAAAATTCTTACCGTCATAACTTGTATTTCATATTTTGCCGTAATTGTGACAAATAAGAAATGTGAAATTCCTAAACATTTTCTGCAATTTTGTAGTTTTAATGTTTATTTTTTAATCTTTTCCTCGCGCTCATCACCAGCCAAGATTGAGCTTCACAGGGCAATCCTGGGGGACGATAGTAGTGGTGGAGAATCTCAAAATCAGCTTGTTCTAGACAGGGTGCCAAAGTTTCATATTCCCACCCAGAAACAAAGCGATAGCCGGTTGGACGAACGCTATAGCCTTCGCTATCTCCACGACAAATAGAAATAATAATTGCACCGCCAGGAACCAGCGCTTGATGCAAATCCTTCAGCACTTTCACCATTTGGGAATGAGGAACGTGAAGTAGCGATGCATTCGCAAAAATCCCATCAAAGGTTTCTGGCGGCAGATCGAGATTGAAAAACGACTGCTGCCAAACCTCACAATCCGCAGCCTGTCGTGCCATTTCCACAAACGCAGGCGTTGCATCCAAGCCAATCACAGTATGCCCTTGGCGTTTGAATGCCAGCAAATCTCGTCCGGGACCACAGCCTAGATCGAGGATTTTACCCGGATTTTTAGGCATCGCCGCTACCAAGGCATCACGATTTTGGGAAACATCGTGATCCCAAGTGCCCTCCCGAAACGATTCTGCTGTCGCTTGGTACTCCGCAATTGTCAGTTGCTCGTGTTCCTGCATCCTTCGCCTTGCTCAAACCTAATAGAATCTTACTATTCTCTATTTCCTCGTATTCTCTCTACCTCTGTGGTTTAAATTATGTTTCCTGGAGAAGTATTCGCCAACACCGCTGATTTTGACACTGGGATTCGCCATCTGTTGCCACGCTATGACGAAATGCTAGATGCGATTGCCCTTTGTCTACCCTCTACAACCAAAGCTGTCCTAGAACTCGGCTGCGGCACCGGCGAACTCAGTTTAAAGATCCTCAAGCGTTGTCCTGATGCCCAACTGGTTGCTGTAGATTACTCTCCTCGGATGATTCAGTTTGCACAAAAGAAAATCCACGCAGCAGGCTATGCAGAAAGGTGGACGGGAATTGAAGCCGACTTCGGAGATTGGGCGAATCATGCGCTGGAACTGGGAGAAAGCTTTGATGCCTGTGTCTCATCCTTGGCAATTCACCATCTCAGCGATGAAATGAAGTTGAAATTATTTCAGCGGATTGGTGAAAGCCTCAATCCAGGCGGCGTCTTTTGGAACGCAGATCCCATCCTGCCGGAATCACCAGTGATGCAGGAAATTTACCAAACGGCGCGGGAAGAATGGACATTGCAGCAAGGAACAACGCTGGCAGAAATTCGCGACAAAATTGGTAAGAGCAATCCTCAAGGTTACTCTAGTCAAGATCAATTAGCGACTCTAACCTCCCACTTAAAAATGCTGACAAATTCTGGGTTTACTACAGTGGCTATTCCTTGGAAATATTACGGTTTAGCCGTATTTGGCGGCTTTGTAGGATAAGCTTTTAACCCCAATTTATGGTTGGAAATACTTATCTAACTCTGTCAACGGTAGTAATCCCAATCCTACTGCTGTAATGCTTGAGTGCCTTTCTTTGCCAAAATTGCTGAGGATAGGGCTGAACGTTTACTTAAGGAAAATAGGTAAGGAAATTTTATCTTTTTTGTTAGCTCATACAACAGGATTGGTAATATTAGACTAAAAATAGTTACCAGAATGATATGTAAAACCACATGATTGATGTGAAGACCTTTTTGGAGGAATATTCGAGTCGCTCCCATTGCTAACATATGAGCTAAATAAATGGGCATCGATAAAAAACCCAGGTAGCGAATAATATCTAATTTTTTTCTTTCTGCCAAGTAAAAGGATATTCCTAAAGTAAAGATGATTCCTCCAGATGCCATAAAAAATCTAGTTCCTGGTTGTTCGCTTAAACCAAATTGTAAAAGTGTCATTTGAAAGATGACAAATATCAGCGCGATCGCGCTGATTTGTTGCTTGTTCAATTTATACAAGGTACTCGGAATGTTTCTCAAGTCGTTGTGCAACCAGCGTGCCACAATTGCCCCAATGACGAAAAACACAAACATACTCATGAATTTAGTCAGAATTTCGCTAGGCGCATAGGGATTTAGCAAGTAAATTAAAATAGAAAGAGAAAACAATACATATAAATTGATAAATTTTTGAGCGATCGCAAAGACTAAATAAGACGCAAATAAAACATATAAGAACCAAAGAGTAATTAAAGGAATGGGGTTAAAAGCCATGTAAAATGGTAAATCTTTAAACTGCAATTTAATGGGATTATTCGTGTAGGTTGACATCAAAACCAAAATACTACCTTGGATAACAGACCAAAGTAAGTAGGGATACACAATTGTATTGAATTTATCCCCCCAGAATTTCTTGTTACCCTTCAATAAGCTTTTTTCTACAAATAAACCGGAAAGAAAAAAGAAAAGTGGCATATGAAAGCTAGAAATAAAATTAAAAGAATAATCATGAAATAAATCATGCATTCCCATTCCAGCATTTTTTAAATTGGTCAAAACATGGACATAGACAACTAAAATGATGCCAATGCCTTTGGCATAATCAATCCAGTCAAGTCTAGTGCATGATAACGGTTCCGGCTTGCTTGGTAAAATTTGTAATTCTTCGACAGGCTTCATAATCTTGGTAGTTCCCCTTAATTGCCGTGCTGCATAATTCATGGAACCAGCAATGCCTGTTTTATAAAGTCAAGGATATGGCTTCCGTAAAGACTACAGAAATCCGATATTCCGTTGTCATGCTACGTGCAACTTCTTTGCAAGTTCCGCAGCGAGTCAGACGAAAAAAATCAACCCTCAGCTAGATTCGGGCAGACACACCTTCAGGTAGCAGCACTTCTAAACTACTATCTTCATCTGGACAGTAGAGCGAGGTCAGCCCTAAGATAGATTTTTTTGTGAAGAAAGTATGTAGTCTATACCGGAGAATGATTTAATAAACACTCCCAGCCAGTACCCTCGTATCCAAAATGGAAGCTTTCGGGATGCAGAATTTCGGCTAAGATTTCCAGGGAATCTACCAAACGGGGGCCGGGACGGTTGAAGTAGGCGTTGCCATCGGTGATGTAAACCCTGCCGGTTTGTACCGCTTGTAAGCTTTGCCATTCGGGATGTTGGAGTAGCGGCATTGCCTCAGCACGAGTGCGGTTTAAATCGAAGCCACAGGGCATGAAGATAATGGCAGTCGGGTTAGAGGTTGCGATCGCTTCCCACTTCAACCAAGGAGAATGTTCGCCCTCAACACTGAACAGAGATTGACCTCCAGCCATTTTGACTAATTCGGGAATCCAATTTCCTGCTGCCATTAGAGGATCGATCCACTCGATACAGGCAACTGTAGGACGGGCGCTGTCAGGAAGTGCTTGCGTCTTTTGCACGCAAGCGTCGATGCGAGACTGTAAACCAGCTAGCACAGGTGGCGCTGCGACACCCAAGGCATCAGCGACTCGTTGAATATCTGCCCAGACATCGCTTAAAAAATTAGGCTGTAAGGAAATAATCTGTGGCTGAGAGTGCGTAAGCGTAGCAACTGCTTGCTCGACTTCACCGAGGCTAACGGCGCAGACTTCACACTGAGCTTGAGTCAAAATGTGGGTGGGTTGCAGCTGTTCGAGAACGTCGGTTTTGACTTGGTAAACACTCAGAGCAGATTGCAACAAATCTGTAACGCGATCGTGAATTTCCGGACTGGTGCCTTCGGGGTTAAATTTGGGCTGGGTGCAGACGGGCAAATTTTGGATTTCTGGCGGATAGTCGCATTCATGCGATCGCCCGACAATCGCATTCGTTAGCCCCAGGATCGCTAAAATTTCGGTAGCGCTGGGAATCAGAGAGACAATTTTTAGGTTTGAGTGAGTCACTTATCCAACTCCTTTAGCAGCCTCGATTTAGAAATCATCATCAATTCTTTCTAGGAAACATTTCTAGGATGGCGCTGACGCCGTACCCGTCAAAGAAAACAGCTCCATTGGTTAGGGCTAAACCACGAATATGCCTCCATCTCATTCTCGTCTACTTTCTTTCCGACAAATCGCGTTTCAAGCTGCGATCGCGATCGCGTTTCCACTTGGCTGTTTGGTGATGCTCGATTGCCTGTTCGAGCTTCCTTTCCTCAAGAATGTATTTCCACAGCACTCCCACAGCGACATCGGGCTGGCAATCCTTGGAGTGATGAACGCGGTGGTTTTTGGCATCCTGGTTTGGTGGAATGCGAAAACATTAAAAACTATAGACTCCCAACGGCAACAAGCAGAAGAAGAACTGCGCCAACTCAATGCAGAACTGGAGGAGCGAGTCGAGCAGAGTACGGCACAATTGAGCCAAGCCAACGAACAATTGGCAAGCGAAATCGCCGAACGCAAGCAAGCAGAGGAGACACTCTCTCACCGCCAGCAGGAATTCAAAGCCGTGCTTGAAAATGCGCCCGATGCGATGATGCGTCTTGACAAACAAATGCGTTATGTTTACGTCAATTCATTTGTCGAGCGGAGCACGGCAATGCCCGCGCTGGCATTCATCGGTAAGACTCCTGAAGAAGCTGGCTCACCCAAAGAGTTGTGCCAGCTTTGGGAAGATACCCTGCGGATGGTTTTTGAAACAGGTCAAGAACAAACGATTGAATTCCAGACTGCCACGGTAAACGGATTCCGCAACTTTCAATCGCGTGTGGTTCCGGAGTTTAACCAGCAAGGTGAAATCGAAACTGCCTTGGTTGTGAGCCGCGACATCAGCGATCTCAAACGCGCCGAGGCAGCTCTCCAAAAAGAACGAGAATTCTTAAAAGTATTGCTAGATAACGTAGAAGCCGGAATCGTTGCTTGTGATGCCAACGGTGTCCTGACTCTGTTTAATCAGGCTTCACGAGCCTTTCATGGCTTGCCAGAACAACCGCTTCCGGCTGAGCAGTGGGCAGAATACTACGATTTATATCTGTCCGACGGCAAAACGCCTATGAAGCGGGAAGATATCCCGCTGTTTCGAGCGTTACAAGGGGAGCATGTCCGCGATGTAGAAATGGTCATCGCCCCAAATTCAGGCAAATTTCGCACCTTACTAGCGAGCGGACAGGCATTCTTTGATTCGCAGGGAACAAAGCTGGGTGCGGTTGTTGCCATGCACGATATCACTGAGCGCAAACGAGTAGAGGAGGCACTGCGAGAAAGCGAGGAACGGCTACAGGCGATCGTAGATAATTCCACAGCGCTGATTTATCTAACGGATACTCAACACAGAATTCTGCTGATCAACCGCAGGTGTGAAGATTTGTTTGACCTGAATAAAGAGCAGACGATTGGTAAAAGCTTGTACGATATCTGGTCGAATGCGATCGCCGATGCCTTTGTCAAGAATAACCAAAAGGTACTCGCAGCCCAAATTCCGATAGAAATTGAAGAAGTTGCCCCTCACGACGATGAGTTACACACCTACATTTCAATCAAGTTTCCCCTTTATGACGCTAGTGGCGTTGTTTATGCCGTTTGTGGAATTTCCACCGACATCACCGAACGCAAGCAGATAGAGGAACACATTCGCACCCTGAACGCCGATCTTGAGGAGCGAGTGAACGAGCGGACAGCAGAGCTAAGGCTGATCAACCAAGCATTGCAAAGTGAAATCAGCGAGCGTCAGCGGGCAGAAGAAGAACGCGCCCAACTCTTGCTCCGCGAACAGGAAGCTCGTGAATTAGCCGAAGCAAGCGAACAGCGCTATCGCTTTCTCGCTGAATCCATCCCGCAGATAGTCTGGACTGTAGACTCAGATAGTGATTTCGATTACGTCAATCAGCGCTGGGTTGATTACAGCGGATTAACCCTCTCACAAAGCCAGGGTGACGGATGGTTCTCTGTCCTACATCCGGACGATCGGCTGATGTCGATACAGCGGTGCCATCAATCTGCGGAGGCGGGCGAGAGTTACGAAATCGAAAATCGCTTCAAACGGGCTGCGGACGGACAATATCGCTGGCACCTAACTCGCGCAGTGCCGATGAAAGATCCTACCGGACGAATCGTTAAGTGGTTCGGCACCTGCACAGACATCGACGACCAGAAACATACGGCGGAGGCGCTGCGAGAAAGCGAGGCGCGGTTGCAGGCGATTCTAGATAACATTCCGGCAGTTATCTACCTCAAGGACACTGAGGGCAAGTTTATTTTTATTAATCACCAGTTTGAAATTCTTTTTCATATTGATGGAGAAAAGGTTAAAAGCAAGACTGATTACGATCTCTTCGCCAAAGAAATGGCGGATGTATTTCGGGCGAACGATCGAAAGGTACTCGAAGCCAGAACTGCTGTGGAGTGGGAAGAAGTTGTGCCTCAAGATGACGGACTACACACGTACATTTCGACTAAGTTTCCCCTGTGCGACGCGGCTGGAGTTCCTTATGGAGTTTGCGGCATCTCCACCGACATCACCAAACGCAAACGAGCCGAGGAGGCATTACAAGAAAGCGAAGCTCGGTTTAGGCGCGTCGTTGAATCCAACATGATTGGGATTCTCTTCTGGGATGTGTCAGGTAACGTTACAGAAGCCAACAACGCCTTCTTAGAGATGGTCGGGTACACGCGGGAGGATCTGCTTTTAGGAAAAGTGGATTGGAAAAAGATGACTCCTGTGGAATATAACTATCTCGATGAAAAGGGCATCCAGGAGCTAGCCGTGACTGGGATTTGTAGCCCCTTCGAGAAGGAATATCTTCGTAAAGATGGCAGCCGTATCCCTATTTTGATCGGCGGTGCGACCCTGGAAGGACATCAAGATAAAGGTGTGTGCTTTGTCATTGACATCACTGAGCGTAAGCGGATGGAGGAGGCTCTCTTCAAACAAGCACAGGAACTCGCTCGTTCTAATGCGGAACTGGAACAATTCGCTTATGTAGCTTCCCATGACTTGCAGGAACCGCTGCGAATGGTTGCCAGCTACACCCAGCTTCTGTCTCGGCGCTACAAAGGGAGACTGGATGAGGACGCCGACGATTTTATTGATTTTGCCGTCGATGGCGCGAACCGCATGCAACGGCTGATTCAAGATTTGTTGGAGTATTCGCGCCTGGGAACGCGAAGTCGGGAATTTGAGATGGTGGATTGCGATCGCTCTTTTGAGGAAGCGATCGCGAATCTGCAAATTGCGATCGCCGAAAATAATGCCACCATTACCCGCGATCCCCTACCCTCGGTGAGGGGGGATGCGACTCAAATCGGGCAGCTGTTACAGAACTTAATTGGGAATGGAATCAAGTTTCGTAAAGATGCCCCCCCCCAGGTTCACGTTTCCGCTCAAACAAGCGAAAATGAATGGGTCTTCTCAGTCCGCGATAACGGTATTGGGATTGCCCCAGCTCATCAAGCACGAATTTTTGTCATTTTTCAACGTTTGCACGCACGCGAAACCTATCCTGGTAACGGAATTGGTTTAGCTATCTGCAAAAAAATCGTCGATCGACACGGTGGGCGGATCTGGGTGGATTCTGAATGGGGACAGGGAAGTGTATTCTACTTTACAATTCCCAGAACAGGAGAGAACCCAAGGTGAATCTGGGTAATAGATCCGTAGAAATCCTGCTAGTTGAAGACAATGAGGGTGATATTCGGCTCACCCAAGAAGCATTTAGAGACAGTCAGGTTGGGAATCACCTGAATGTTGTCCGGGATGGTGTTGAAGCGATCGCCTTCCTCAAAAGAGAAGAAAAGTATGCCAATGCCGTTCGTCCCGATATTATCCTCCTTGACCTCAATTTACCGAAGCGCAACGGTATTGAAGTGTTGGCAGAAATCAAGCAGGATGACCAGCTTAAAAGGATTCCCGTCATCGTTCTGACCTCCTCCCAAGCCGAACCAGATATTCTCAGCAGCTACGATTTACATGCCAACTGTTTCATCAGTAAGCCGATTGACCTAGATCGGTTCCTGCGGGTGGTGCAGTCAATCGAGGACTTCTGGCTCACTATCGTCAAACTCCCCCCAGAATAGAAAAAGCGAACCAAAAAATATTTTTCGGCTCACTTTAAATTTCTCCTAGATTGGGCTTACAATGATAGTTTTGGTTAAAGTCTGAAGGGTACACAAGAGGAAGCTATATGTCCCGATATCGAGGCCCACGCCTCAGAATTGTGCGTCGCTTGGGCGATCTGCCCGGTTTAACTCGCAAATCAGCCCGCCGTGCATATCCACCAGGACAGCATGGTCAAGCCCGGAAGAAGCGCTCAGAGTATGCTGTCCGACTAGAGGAAAAGCAGAAACTCCGCTTCAATTATGGCTTAAGTGAAAAGCAGCTGCTGCGTTACGTGCGGAAAGCACGTCGCGCCACGGGTTCCACGGGTCAAGCACTGCTGCAACTGTTAGAAATGCGTCTGGATAACACCGTTTTCCGGATGGGGATGGCTCCCACGATTCCTGGGGCGCGTCAGCTAGTCAATCACGGTCATGTGTTGGTGAATGGTCGTGCGGTGAATATTCCCAGCTATCAGTGCCGTCCGGGAGAGGTCATCAGTGTCCGCGATAAGGAAGGATCTCGCCGGTTAGTGCAACAGAACCTGGAATATCCAGGTTTGGCAAATATGCCCAGCCATCTAGAGTTTGACAAAACCAAGATGACTGGCAGAGTCAACGGCGTGATTGAGCGCGAATGGATCGCGCTGCAAATCAACGAACTGCTGGTGGTTGAGTACTACTCACGCCAAGCTTAAGATAGTTTTGAGTTTTGAGTTTTGAATAATTCAGGACTCATTCAAAACTCAAAATTATTTTTTAGCCCCCAATTTGCGACATGGTGCGGCTATACGCACCAGTCGTGCCAGCATCTCTCTGCTTATAGTTAATCTCTGGTTTCATTAACAGCAATTGCTGCACTTGATTGCGGAGTTCGGCTGTATTAACACCGGCGCGGAGGGCGGTTTTTAGGTCAATTTGACCCGTCTCATTCAGCAGACAGGGACGCAACCAGCCATCCGCAGATAGACGCATCCGGTTACAGCGATCGCAAAAACACTCGGACATCTGACTAATAAATCCTAGCGTCCCTTTGGCTCCGGGAATCTGGAAGACATCGGCGGGACCGTTGCCCCGAACATAAGATTCTGTCAAGCCAAAAATGTCGCGGATGCGTTGGCGCAAATCGGCGGATGCCACCCAGCCATTTCCGACAAATAACTGATCGTTGCCAATTGGCATAAACTCAATAAACCGGACGTGCCATTGCCGGTCAATTGTCAAAGCAGCCAGATCCAGAACTTCTTGGTCGTTCACACCGGGGATGACCACCACATTCAGCTTCAGGGGATCGAACCCGACGCGATGGGCGGCTTGAATTCCGTCCCAAACTTTCTGCCACTGAGAACGACCGCGATTGCCGATAATTTTGTCAAAAGTTTCGGGATTGAGCGAATCCAGACTGATATTCAGGCGTCGCAACCCGGCGTCGTAGAGTTGTTGCGCGATGGGGGCGAGTAAAAACCCGTTGGTAGTCATGGAGAGGTCTTGCGTTTGCGGCAGGGACGCGATCGCCTCCACCAACTCCACCACCCGCGGACGCAGTAGCGGTTCGCCCCCAGTTAGACGAAATCGAGTAAATCCTACCGGGATAAATACCTCTTCGATCAGGGTGAGCAATTCTTCATCAGTTAACAGCTGTTGCTGCAAAATGTAGTCAAGCTCAGCACCCTCCGGCATACAGTACTGACACCGGAAATTGCAGCGGTCAATTAAGCTAATCCGAAGGTAGTCTACCTGATTCATGTTTTTTTGGGGTTGATGAGAACACCAACCCCTAACCCCTACCCTTATTCTGATCCATTTGTCAGTGGATCTACAGTAATTGGGGCCCGAAGCGGCACAAGTTGTAGTTTCGGCGAAATGAGCGATCGCCAAACCTTCCGAATCGGATGACTGCGATGCTCCTTGACAAAGACTAAAGGCAGGATAGCCACAAGTCGTAAAACAGCAGACAGAGCAAACACGGTTGGCAAGCCACCGAAATTGTCCAACTCAGCCAGAAATCCCCCGACAGTCGTTCCCAGTGCGCCACTGACACCCGCAACCGCCGCAGCGATCGCAAAGTAAGCAGATTGATGGCGTCCTGCTGCCACAGCCATTTGCAAATTGTTGGTACACAAGTCAATCGCTGCCCAGGTGCCACCCATGAACAGGTGTAAAAGCGGGAACCAAACCCAAACCGAAACTGGGTCAGCTCCCAGCCCCAGCCAGAGTAAAGGTGTCAGTGCTGCCAACACCCCCACAAATACCAGAAGCGGACGATTCCCAATTCGGTCTGCCAGCTTCCCCCATACCACCATCATTACCAAGGTAGCCGCCGCCGTTAAGCTGCTATAGAGCGTTACCCAGCTGACATCGATATTCAGGTTGTCCAGCAGGTAGAGACCGAAGAAAGGAGTGCAGATATTAACCGCAAATGCCCAAAAGCTAAAGTAAAGCAGAAACCTGACAAAATTGCCATTTTTGAGCAGAGCGATCGCAGTTCCCCAACGCTCAGTTTCCCCTGCCTCGTCAGCAGTGCCGTGCTGCGTCTGGGGATTCACATCCACCATGAAAAACTGACAGCCCAAACTAATTAACCCAATGATGACTCCCAAGAACAAGACCACACCGTATCCCTGAAGCGGCCCGCCAGGCCAAACCGACACGGCTAGACCGAGCAGGGGTACAGAGAGCAGAGTGGTCAAGCTGATAGCACTGTTGCGAAAGCCAAAATATCGCCCCCGCAACTGTTCCGGAACCAACGCCGCCATCCAGCTGAGCCAGTTAGCACTGCCCAAGCTGCCAATGATATTGGTTGCCAAGACGATTGCTAATGTCCAGCTGACCAGGTTGGGCGAATTCGTTGGGTGCCAGCAACTCCAACTAATTCCTGCCACTAAAATTAGCCACAGCAGCCGCGACGGGCCGTAGATCCAGACATTAAACCAGTGGCGACTGATGGTTCGTTCTGACAGATACGCTCCTAGTGGTTGCAGCAAATTCACCAGCATGGGGACGGACGACAACATCCCAATCTCCATTGGGCTTGCACCTAATTGGAGTAAGAAATTACTGAGCAGGACGCCGCCGGTAATGCCGCCAAACACGACAGCAAAGACAGCATCCCAAGTAGACGCTTTTAGGCTAGACCGAATTACCTGTTTGGAAAGTTTGGAAGGTGAATTGGAAGAAACTACCAGCGGGGAAGCGGCGGGAGTTTCTAAAACCTCCAAAGCTGGAAGAGATACGGTTTCAGCTGGGACTTGCAACGGTAAACTCCTCGACTGGTTTAGATAGGCTGGAATCGGGAACCACTGACTTTGTCTCTATTAAAGAACCCTCTTGCCGACAGCACGGACGACAGCCTTGTCTGTCTTGGCTCGAAGATGGACGTTTTAGAAGGATAGACTGAGAATTCTAGGTTGGGCAGCTTCCCGCAGTCAGATAACTTTCTCAATCCTTTGAAACAAACATTCAAAATAATTAAATCTCTCTGCCGCTAGTTAATAAATGGTAGCAATTGTGTATCAGACCAGTGGACGTAAAACCAATACATCTTCACTTAACCTTTCCCCTAGAAAAGGCTGATTTCGTGGTTTCCCCTGGCCTTGTAAGGAAGGATTCAGGGGTTAGATTTGTCTGAGTGGAGGAAAAATTGAGCGCCAAACTTTTCTCCCTTAAACATCCCTTTCCCACTTTTTCTACCCAAAGACGGACTGGCGAGTAACAGCACTTGAAATCTCGGTTCTCTTCGTCAGAGTAGAGTCGCTGCCTCTTCTAGGGTTCCCAAGAAACCTCAGTGAATATCTACAAGCCGGTTAATGAATTGCTCGAACTGCCATTGTCCAAAGCCTTTTCTTTCAGAAAACGGCGATTTCAGTAGTCTTTTGAGAATTTGTAACCAGTATCATCTCTATATCAGGGCGCAGGAGAACCGATTTAAACCGCCAAGACATCGTTGGTACCCTTTAGGGGTGCCTAACCAAAAATCATCGCATCTGCCAAAAGAGAGGGGAGCTGAAGTGCATGGCAAACAAGCAACAGCGAGCTTTACTCAAGCAAGGAGTAGAAGCTTGGAATAAGTGGCGTAAATTGAGTCCGGGAATCCCGCCAAATTTAATTGGAGCCGATTTACGCCAGGAAGATTTGGGTGGAGTTAACCTGGCGGGGGCGTCTCTGTGCAGTGCTGACCTGAGTGGAGCCAATCTGATGCAGGCATCTCTGCATCGAACAGACCTTCGGGGTGCGGATTTGAGGGGAGCATCCCTGAGTAAAGCGGACTTGTCAGAGGCAGATATCACTGAAGCTAATCTCAGCGAAGCCTACCTCTTTGAGGCGAACCTGAGCCGAGTAAACCTTGAAGGTGCAGATATGCACTGGGTCTACCTGGGTAAAGCTGATTTGTCTGGGGCGAATTTGGTTGGGGCGAACCTTAGAGAGGTAGATATGCGGGGAGCCAATCTAATCGGGGCGAACCTCCGCGAGGCGGATTTGTTTAAAGCGAATCTAATTGGGGCGGATTTACAAGGAGCCGATCTGCGCGGGACGAATTTGGGTGAGGCTAACTTAATGGGGGCAAGGTTGCTCAAGACTAACTTTGAGAATGCAAACCTAGAGGGTTGTTTAGTTTATGGGATTTCGTCTTGGGGGTTAAAGTTGGAAGGAGCCAACCAGTCAAATTTGGTGATTACTCCGCCAGATTATCCAGCGATCGCACTGGATAATCTGGAAGTGGCGACATTTATGTACTTGTTGCTGAATCACCAGAAAATCCGCGAGGTTTTTCCCTCAATAGCCTCCAATATCGTGCCGATCTTGGGCAGTTTCAAAGCAGATGGGCGGAAAGATTTTCTGGAGGGGCTTCGCAATGCCCTTCGCCAACATGACTATTTGCCTTTGTCGGTGGAGTTGGAAAAAGCAGCGACGCCGGAACTTGCAGAAGCAATCTCCACCGTAGTTGGGATGGCGAAGTTTATGATTGTGGATTTCACGGACGCTAGCAGCATCCCCCAAGAATTACTGAAAATTCTCCAGGGTATCCCTTTGGTGCCGGTGCAACCGTTAGTGCAAGTGGATAGCGTGGATAGCAAAGAGATAGCTGTGTTGAAGGAGTTTCAGGAATATCCTTACGCTCAACCCATTTACCAGTATCAGAATCTTGAAGATGCGATCGCTTCTGTAGAAGAAAAAATTATTGCCCCTGCTGAGGCAAAGGCGAATGATTTACTGAGCGGACGTTAGGGATGCCAATCCCTTACCTCTACGATGGCTGACGCTGATTTGATTGTTTGCTGAAATCGCCATCTTGCTTAGAATGTCTTCCGTAACTACGGAAACGGGGTTCGTAGCTAAAACTACAAACTACCGTCTCTATTGGCATGGCACACCTGGTAAGTTTTTCCGGAATTTGCGGGCGCGTGTCGAAAAAAACTGGCAAGGCTCTTGACAAAGCTCTGCTTACTTCGGCGGAAACTGAGTTTTAATTTTACCGAGTAGTTTTTCTAGAATTGCGTACCGAGCGGATGAGCGATCGCGAAGCCGATAACAAAGCGATTAAACTGACAAATGTTTTTCACCTTATCTAAGAGCGGCTAAAAAGCAATCACAGTATGCTTTTTAGCCTAAATAAAACCCTTGGCAGTATCGCTAAATGCGATCGCTTTTCCCCTCTTCTTCTGGTGTGCCCCCGTAATCTCACGTAGTTCAAAACAAAAGCCTTTTTTGTTGTTATGCATATTATGTTATTTCTGTCTGTATGCTTAGTAACATTTATGGCAAGTTTTATCTTTAAGCTCAGTAAATATACTACTTGTTTAAAGATTGTGTAAATATGTACTCTTAATGGTAGTCAGACTCAAGACGTATTCCTTAAGATATAGATCATCAAATTAAACCATTTACGTGTAATTACGTAGTTACTTAATTTGTTAAATCCAAAATTACAAAAATTAGCTGCCTGCAAAAGCGTAAAGTCGCTGGTCGCAATCACTTGAAGTATGTTTGGATATCTGAGTTCAAGTCCTGAATGTTTGTGAATTTAGAGAGGATTTATGGAAAGCTATATGGTAAAAAACAACATAGATTTTAAAACAAACCCGACAGGAATTGAAATTGAAACCCGGTTGAAAAATCGGACAAATAAGCAACAATTGGATCTGCTCAGACAAGGAGTGAAAGCCTGGAATGAGGAAAGACAACAGAATCCTCAAATCCGACCAGACCTAAAGATGGCTAACCTTAAACGAGTCAACCTCAGCACAGCCAATCTCAGCGGGGCAGACCTCTCCTTAGTCAACTTCAGCGGGGCTAATCTGACCTCGGCTAACCTGAGCGGAGCCAACCTTAGCAGAGCCAACCTCAGCGGGGCAGACTTGAGATGGGCAGACCTCAGCGGCGCACTCCTAGATGGGACAGACCTCAATGGCGCACTCCTAAGTGCTGCCAATCTCAGCAAGGCAAAATTCAACAAAACCAACTTAAAAGGGGCAGTCCTGAGCGGAAGCAACTTGAGCAATTCAGAAATCAGTGAAGCCAACTTCAGTGGGGCAGACCTGAGATGGGCAAACCTGAGACGAGCAGTTGTCAGCGTGGCAGACTTCCGCAAGACAGACCTGAGATGGGCAAACTTGAGTGAGGCTCAGGTGGTGCGGACAAATCTAGAGGGAGCCAACCTTGAGGAGTGTTCAATTTATGGGATTTCCACTTTGGGATTAAAACTGAAGGGAGCCAAGCAGTTGAGCCTAGTCATCACTACTTTTGGCGAACCCGCGATCGCAGTGGACAATCTGGAAGTTGCCGAGTTTATCAGTCGGCTGCTCAACACTCAAAAAATCCCCGATTTCAATAACACTATCTCTTCTAAAGTCATACTGGTTCTGGGTCGCTGCACCCATGAGCGCAAGCCAATCTTGGATGCACTTCGCAAATATAACTATTTGCCGGTGGTTATAGACTGCGAGACATCGACAAGTAAAGACCTGACGGAAACCATCTCGACGCTGGCTCAAATTTCGCGGTTCATCATTGCCGATCTCACCGATCCTAGAAGTATTCCTCAAGAATTGCACGCCATTATTCCCAATCTGCAATCGGTGCCGGTGCAGCCATTGCTACATACTTCAGCCCAGAAAGAATACGCGATGTTTGAAGATTTCCAACGCTATCCTTGGGTGTTGGAAACATATTGGTATAACGCTTTTGAGGAAGCGATCGCCTCTTTTAAGAACAAAGTCATTGTCCCTGCTGAAGCGAAGGCAAGGGCTTTATTAGGCGGTTGATTGAGATCGGTGGCAACTTGCGATAACAATCATTGATCGATCGTTATCTTCTACCTGATACCTTACCCCTGCACGATGATTGCAGGGGTTTTACTGCCTATGATGCTTGTTGACGCAGTTTTTCGACATACTGCTCAAACTCTTGCTCAGAAACATAATCTATTTCCCCGTCTCCCAAAGTAATCTTTGAAAGATACTGCATTGCACGCTTAAACTCGCCAGTATCCCACTCATAGGCAAGAACATCCATGCCCCCGTCTTCGGTCTCGATTGCCTTAACGGGTCGATCTCCTACAATGCAGTAGAGTGGTAAGTCCATAATATGATGATCCGCTAGTTAACTTGATTCGCTGCTTGTACCGATTCTATTGAGTGCATACCGACATTACTTTGAGTTATCCAGTCAATGTCAATCATCCACCCGCGTTCGCTAAAGCCTGATCGTAAAGTGCTTTTGCTTCTGCATTAAGCTGATCAATTTTTGCTTTTTCTTCTGAGCTTAAAGCCCGATCGGCTGTTTGAGCTGCTGCCTCTATTTTCCGAACCTCTTCGTATATTTTATGCCCTGCACCTGACTTAACCTCTAGAATTTGGGTTAGATGGAGTTGCAATTCCGCAATATGACCATTTGATAGCTGAACGTTTAGAAGAATATCGCGATAGCCAGCTGGGGTAGGTTGTGCAAAGCGATTCTTTTCTCGCACCAGCGTTAAATTTCGATTGCAGACATCTAGCCCACCCATTAAGTCAGGAAATGACTTGTAAACTATAGAACCGCGTGCAATATCTACTAATTTAGAAACATCCCCCTTGTAATCAGCCATTGTTTTCTCCATTGCTCGTTCTCGCCCTTTTAAGGCTTGAGGTAGCTTTGCCACCCCAGAAGTCTCACTGGCAATTTGAGTGACTTTTTCGTACAGTTCCGGTTGAGCTTCTTCTGCTTGTTTGTAGAGTTTGTCTAAATCTCCTGCCACATCTCCACTAAATCCTGCTGTTGACTGTGCAGGACTTTGATCGCCTTGGCGCTGAATAACGGACTTTTGCTGCGGTTGCAGCGATCGCTGCACTGCACTGCCATTCTGCTGAACAACGTGAGTAAGTTCATGGGCGATCAACTCTTGCCCACCCCGGCTTCCCGGTTCATACGCTCCCTCCCGGAAGAAAATATCTTGCCCTGTTGTAAATGCCTTTGCCTGGATTGAGCGATTCAACTGGTTAGATTGAGCATCCGTATGAATCTTCACCCCGCTGAAGTCAGCCCCAAACGCCTGCTCCATCGGTTCGCGAATACTCTGCGCCAGTGGCTGTCCGCTTCCTCGTGCCTGTTGGATGCTTGCTTCAAGATCCGGTGAGGCGGGTTTCCCATCCTCACTAGACTGACACTGTATCATCGGCTTCATCTGGAGTTCTTTTTCTTCTTCCTCTTCTGCCATCACCTCGCGTTGGAGGGTGGGTACATCCAACATTCTCATCAATTTGTTTTGATGATTTGGGATTCCCTGTTGATGAATCGAGTTGGAGTTTTGCACCATGCCAGCTTTTATGGTTTGAGCCAACTGACTTTCGGGCTGGCTAAGATCCCTTCCATAACTCGGCATCGGTGCATGAAGCCGCTGCACCACTTCTGCTGCTGTCTTGTCTGCTTCCTGTTCGTATTTATCTCCTGGCTCTCCAATCGTGAGTTTCGGTTGAATCGGTGGCGGTGCTGAGCTGTTAGGAGCAGATATAGAGATATTTGCGAAATTGTGACCAAAGCGCTGGGCACTTTCCATCTGTGCCTGTAGGTCTGGTGTTTCGTGAGTTTGGGGTTTCTCCTGAACCGGGAAAGGGCGCGGCTGAAACTGGCTGTTAACTGGTACGAAAGTAGAATTTTGCGGAGCTTTTTGGGGGTCGTGCGATCGCGTTGCCATAGTCACAAATAACTTCTTCTATTTAGTTCAGTTAAGGAATAATTGAGAGCCATCAGGCTCATAGATAGAACCTAAGCGAGAACTCACGGGAGCAGTAGAGTATATTTACGGGTTTTCTAATTTCGAAGAGTTAGATATAGCAACACAATGTAATAAATCGACTGTTGGAGAAGAAATCTATACCACCCAAATGTTGAGTTGAGAACCGTTTTTCCTAGTCAATTCGTTAAGGCGATCGCTTTAATGACCAATAACAAGCGAATGGATTCTGAAAAGACTGCCATTGCTGAATTCACGTGTACTGATGAAGTGACTCCTGAACCGGACAAAGCAGTAAGGTGAGGCGTTAACTTTGTCCGCTCCAAAAAAATATGAGTCTCTATCTTGGCTCACAACTGGGATGATTGAGCGGTTCTCACTTGTATTTAATACATCGGGAGGTTAACACAGCTAGCTCTGTGTTAACCTCCCGATGTACTGAACGCTCATTGACAACGGCTATAACGCAAAGTTGTTCTGAGCCGATTCCAGAACGGTTTGCGTCGCCACATCCAGAAATTCAATCGAAAGATTCTTGCCTAGTGCTACGGCTCGCTTCATTCCAGCTAGTAAGCACTTGACTCCGTCCCTTTTCACGGCGTTAACTGACAGCAGATCCACTACAACAGTGTCAGTTGCCAACTCCAAGGCTTGCTCTAGAGACTTGCTGAAAGCGGGGCTGGTAACACTATCTAGACAACCGCTGGGTCTTAGCACCACTGTGCTAGGGCGAATTTCCTGGCAGCTAACTTGAGCGCGGGGCTTGGTGACTGAGTTCATAATGGCTTTCATGGGATTTTCTAAAACGTGTCGTCAATCAAAGAACACAACCTATCTACAAACACATTCCAATAAAATCCCGAAGGTTCTGATGTCAAATGTCACGCTTGTCAGTGTTTGCGATCGCTATTAAACAATGATCTGTCCCCAACCCCGTTCTGGATATACATTGCCCGTGTTTGCCTGTGCTGCTGCTGTTGCCGCCTTGCGCTGGTTGCGGCAAGGAGCGTCACCGTTGGACGCCGTGCCAGTGGATTTAATTGAACCCGCCGAAACGGTGTTGATTCCGATTGAGCAGGTTGCCGGTATCGGTGAAGGGATGGCGTTAGCGATCGCTCGTAGCGATCCTGGCGATAACCTTGACCTTACCCGCAACACGCCAGTCTGGGCGCTGGTAGAAATTAAAAATCAAGGATTAAAAATTAATAATGAACAAAAAGAGTTTTTAGATCCTCAGCCCTCAGTCTGGATCAAAGGCGGTGAAGGGATCGGGCGTTTGGTGAGTGCTGACGATCAACCTGCTATTTATCGTTATGCTCAGCGGCTGATCCGAGAGAATTTGGAGCGGATGCTGGAACCTGACGAGAAAATCCAGGTGACGATTATTTTGCCAGAAGGGCGTAAACTCGCTCAACGCACCTCAAATGAAGCCTTTGGGGTTGTGGAAGGACTCTCCTTACTCGGAACAAGCGGCATTTCCCAACCGCTGAGTGCCCCCGGACAACTGGAGGCTTTCCGCGAGGAACTGCAACAGAAGGCTAACTGTTTTGATTGTTTGGTGTTTTGTATCGGGGAAAATGGCTTAGATTTAGCCCAGGGGTTGGGAATCAATCCAGAAAGAATGATTAAGACAGCGAATTGGCTGGGACCATTGCTAGCATCATCAGGAGTGCAAAAAGTCAAGAATATTTTATTATTTGGCTACCACGGAAAATTGATGAAACTTGCGGGTGGGATTTTTCACACCCATCATCACTTGGCAGATGGACGTCAGGAAATTTTGACCGCTCATTGTGCGAATCTCGGTTTACCAACGCCGGTATTGCAGGCAGTTTTGAAGAGCGCCACTGCTGAAGACGCCTTGAAATACCTGCGCCAATTGGATGCAGCAGGTAGTAGCGATTGGGTGGGGCAAGTTTATGGCGCGATCGCTCAAAGCATTGACAAGCGATCGCACGATTACATCCGTACTCACAGCGAACAACTCGTTACGGTCGGTTCCGTCCTGTTTGACCGCGATCGCCAAATTATCGTTAAAAGTAAAACAGGTACCTCGTTACTGTATCAAGTGTGTTAGTTTTATATGAATACACATCAACTTAATAAATAGCAATAAAGAAGTTTTTTATCTGCCGCTATTGTCAGTGGCGTAATCGAATCATGGAAGACTGGCTAATAGCAATAAACAATTAGCCAGTTTTTAATCCATTAAAGACTATCTGTACATCTGTACTCTACCTACTCAGGATAAGCCGGTGACTCTCCAGACTGAAACACCGCCTCAAATCGAGTATTTGGGGCAACTAAATCGCCAAATGATTGTGATTCTTGACTTCGGCTCTCAGTATTCTGAACTGATTGCCCGTCGGATTCGGGAAACACAAGTTTACTCGGAAGTTCTTTCCTATCGCACCACTGCCGAACAGCTACGACAGCTAAATCCCAAGGGGATTATCTTCTCTGGTGGCCCAAGTTCAGTGTATGATACGGGTGCCCCCCATTGCGATCCGGAAATATGGAACCTGGGGATTCCCGTCCTGGGAGTCTGTTACGGGATGCAGATAATGGTGCAGCAATTAGGTGGGGAAGTCACCAAAGCTGACCGGGGTGAGTATGGCAAGGCGTCGCTATTGATTGACGATCCCACAGATTTGCTCACCAATGTGGAAGATGGCACGACCATGTGGATGAGCCACGGGGACTCTGTAACCAAGATGCCATCGGGGTTTGAAGTGCTGGCACACACGATAAATACGCCAGCCGCAGCGATCGCTCATCACGAGAAAAAGCTCTACGGAGTTCAGTTCCACCCCGAAGTCGTCCATTCGATTGGGGGAATTGCCTTAATCCGTAACTTTGTCTATCACATCTGCGACTGCGAACCGACCTGGACAACAGCAGCGTTTGTTGAGGAGTCGATTCGAGAGATTCGGGCAAAAGTCGGCGATAAGCGGGTGTTGTTAGCACTGTCTGGCGGCGTTGATTCTTCTACGCTTGCCTTTTTGCTGCACAAGGCAATTGGCGACCAACTGACGTGCGTATTTATCGACCAAGGCTTCATGCGTAAGTATGAACCAGAACGGTTGGTGAAGCTGTTCCACGAGCAATTTCACATTTCTGTCGAGTATGTGCAAGCACGCGATCGCTTCCTCAATCAAATTGAAGGAATTAGCGATCCTGAAGAAAAGCGTCGCCGCATCGGGCACGAATTTATCCGCGTATTTGAAGAAGAATCTCGACGCCTTGGCCCCTTTGACTACCTTGCCCAAGGTACTCTCTACCCCGACGTGATTGAATCAGCCGACACGAACGTCGATCCCAAAAGTGGCGAACGGGTGGCAGTGAAAATTAAGAGTCATCACAACGTCGGCGGCTTGCCCAAAGATTTGCGCTTCAAGTTGATCGAACCTTTACGAAAATTGTTCAAAGATGAAGTGCGAAAAGTCGGTCGCTCGATTGGATTGCCAGAAGAAATTGTACAGCGGCAACCCTTCCCAGGCCCCGGACTGGCGATTCGCATTTTAGGCGAAGTGACGGCAGAACGGTTAAATATCCTGCGGGATGCTGACTTAATTGTTCGTCAGGAAATTAATCGCCAGGGGATGTACCACGACTTCTGGCAAGCTTTTGCCGTGTTGCTGCCGATCCGCAGCGTAGGCGTAATGGGCGATCAGCGCACCTACGCTTACCCGATTGTCTTGCGCTTTGTTTCTAGCGAAGATGGCATGACGGCAGACTGGGCGCGTGTTCCCTACGATTTGTTGGAAACGATTTCCACCCGAATTGTGAATGAAGTTCGGGGTGTGAATCGAGTGGTTTACGATATTACTTCTAAGCCACCTGGAACTATCGAGTGGGAATAATAAAGTAGTAAGAATTTTTAACGCAAAGGTACCCAAAGGTTAGCGCCAAGGTACGCAAAGTTTAAGAGACGGAGTGAAAGCTCTGTCTCTTTTTGGCTTGAAAGAGCGGTTCAACTGGATTTTGAAATAAATTATGTTTTCTTTAACTTTTGTGGAAAACTCGTAAAATTCTGTGGAAAAGCCCCCTCATCTGTGGAAAACTACCTAGATTTTGATTCTGCTTCGTAGGTAATTTGATCGGATTGGTAAGCAGGTGGCTCGATGTGAATCAAAATTCGGACGGGGCTAAATCTTTCTTTTAGGCGGTTCTCGACTTCTTCTGTAATTTGGTGGGCAGTTTCTACATCGGTGACGTCTACAATCAAGTGCATTTCGATGAATACCTGACGCCCAACAACGCCTCTAGAAGCAATTTCGTGACAATTAATCACTCCTGGAACTTGGATGACGATCCCATGAATGGCTTCGGGCGCGATCGCCATCTCATCGACTAGCCAGGGCAAATTATCTTTAATCACGTTCCAACCACTGCGAAACACTAACAAGGCAACGGGAAAGGAGAGAATAATATCCAACCACTGAAGTTGCGGCAGATTCAATACCTGTCCTTGCCAGACGCCAATCAACCCACCCAAAACAGCAATTGTCACCCAGACATCGCTCATGGTGTGCTGGGCATCTGCAATCAAAATGGGGCTGCCTACCTGCTGCCCAACATGGCGTTCGTAGAACGTGACAAAAATATTCACGCCCAGCACAATCAGCAGTAACCACAGCTCAGAGGGGGAAATGATGACGGGTTTACCACCACCGCTGAGAATTCGTTCAATTGCCCCTTGCAGAATTTCAAAGCAGGCAATTCCTAAGAAGGCGGCAATTCCTAACGCTCCCACACCTTCAAATTTCTGGTGTCCGTAAGGATGATCCCGATCGGGTTGAGGTGAAGAAAATCGGCTGGCAATTAATCCCAAAATGTTGTTGGCGCTATCGGTAACGCTATGCAAGGCATCCGCTAGCAAGCTGAGAGAACCCGTCCACGACCCCAGCACTGCCTTCAACGTCATTACGAACAGGTTGAGCAGTAGGGTAATGATTAAAACCTTACGCACTGCCGAGCGGTTATCTGCTACCACAGAATTTTCCTCACTCGCCATTTAGAGTTCTATGGCATTCAGTCTAAAGCTTGTGGCTTCACCTTGCATCTATCCTCTTGTAAATGCTGTCTGTTCTAAGTTATGAGTGATAAGTTGATTCACAATTCAAAACTCTTGATTGCTCATGTCTTCTTCAAAACTCATCCTCAACTTGGTTGAAGGTTCTGTTTCCTTCAGCTTTACGCCCCAGGCAGCCCAAGATTTACAAGGCGCGATCGCTCAGTTGATGCAGAGTCTCAAAGTCATTGCAGGTGGCGGCGGCAAAACCAATCCCCAAAAACCAATGGAATATCGATACACGGGGGATGTCTTTCTAGAGATTTTCTGCAATCCTAATATCTGGCCGACTCCCTTTGCCGCTAAAGTTTTGATCTCCCTCCGAGATGACCGCATTCGCCTGACTACGGAGGCAGAACTCACTCGCTTAATTGAGGATGTTAATCAGTATTTAGAACAGATGGGCTAAAACTGGGCGGGCAAATGGTTGCTTTAGATTCTTTCTTAGGACGGATGCTACTACCCTAAGAAGTCTGCAAAATGTCCCTTTGTGTGTGCTAAATGGTAGCATTAAGACGCCAGATCCTGCGTTTGTTTACTCGCTTGGCGGAAAGCCGAAAGCTAGAAACTTAAAAGTGAGTGGTGCCGAGCGGTTATTTATCGAAAGCGATCGCTAAGGGCTGTCTAACCTTCATTCAATCTGACTGATTTATCTAATGAACTCTAATAATCTGCTGGAGTTAGTACAAAAAGGATTTCGCGTTACTTTGGGTGCAACCGCTTCTCTAGTTGAGAGCGTACAAGACACTCAAAAGCGAGAGCAAAATCTTGAGCTGCTGAAGTCAGACGTCAATCTGGTGGTTCAACAACTAGCAGAAAAAGGAGAGATTACGGAGCTTGAAGCCCGCACTTTCCTGAATTCTCTAATGGCGCAAGCCAATGATGCAGCTAGCACACAATCTTCTGGAACTCCGAGCCGCCCTGCGACAACGCCGGTGACAACGGTTGCCCAGCCAGATATGCAATTGGAGCTAGAGGAGCTAACTGCACAAATTGCTGCAATGCGAACTGAGTTAGAAAAGCTGCGCGACCCCAACTCAGGGATTTAGGTCGGGGATTGCTAGCAGCTTTATCAAAGCATTTATTAGGCTTGCTCCTAGTAGCCTATCTGAAAGTTTGTGCTGAGCAAAACGAAGGAGTTGAAGTGTTGTCACGCATCTCGGTTTGAGCAGAGATCCTGCAAAGAGAATTGCGCGATCGCAGCGCGATTGTTGATCGCAACGTTACGCCAACGCTCCACTACGTTTTGCTCAGAATGGCATCTTCACTTTTTGGATAGGTCTAACAAGCGAACTTAATTATTCGCACTAGAAAGAATCAGAATATTCTCCAAACCAGGCTAATTAAGAATCAACAGGTGAAAGAATAAAAGCAGTCTTTCCTTAAGTTGAGACAAGCGTGGAATCAAGCTTGTCCTGAGTTTCACTGTTTCCAGTGGAAATTTAGGATTGTCTTAAAGGTAAAAAAATATCAATCGTTCTCCCATTGTTCTTGCCCCATCAGATCGCCGATGCGATCGCGGAGTAAGATATTGCATCTTTCTAATTCACACTCAACACAAACCCACTCCCGTGCAGGGATGTACTGGCACAGAACGTAGATGGGTTGCTGACGAGTCACAATTCCTTTCTCCACCAATTGACGGGCTTCTTCTTGAAGAACGTCGATGGAGTATTGCACAGATGATTTAGGCGGCATTATATCAGCAGTCATGGTCTCAGCCTCGAAACTAACGAGCTACGACTATAACTTAATATAATCCAATACTGCTTAGCGCGGAAATAATTTTTGAACAGTATATCAAGTTACAAATGAATTTATTCGTTTAATAAGGATTCCAAAAGTCAGGGAACTTTGACATAAAAATATATCCTTATGCTGATGAAATTGTCGAAGAACGGATCTAGTTATAATTAAGCCTGTATTTTCAAATTGAAGACACCGTAAATAATCGGTGATAACGGTTATGACATTGATTAACAAAATTAATCAATGTGCTGCATAGTTGCTAAATGCTTAGAGCTGGGGCACCGAACAAAACTTCAAGGGCGATCGCCTGAGCTGCTGGCATCTGCCCGTAAGAAAACACACAAGGGATATGCGGGGGCAGGTGTGGAAGAAACTGTTCCAGAAGATAAGGACTGCCGTAAATCACTAGCGCTTGGAGTTCGGCATTTCCTAAGAGTTTTTTAAACAAGTCCTGAGCCAACGGTGTCAAGCCAGCACTGCCTCGGAAAGGATTCCCACGGATGAACAGCTGGAGTAGGGTTGGTTGGGCATTTAAACCCGATTTATGATAAAATACCCAGCCAGGAATTAAGGTGGTGTGGGGATCGAGTAGTTGGAGTTGATAGCCGTGCTGTTTGGGCAGAGCCACAGCCGGTGCTTGTTTATCGAGAAAATCACAATTCAGGGTGTCATCCACCACGATTAAGTTGCGTAAGTTGCCCTGACTGGGAAGTAAAGGAATTTCGCCATGAACGACGAGCGCCTCTCGCACGATGTTGGCAGATGTGGCGAGGGCGTGTGGTTGAGCTAGTTGGAGGAGATGGGGAGGGAATGGTGAAGGCGCTGGTTGGACTTCAGGCGCGATCGCCCTTGCCTCTACAGGCGGCTGTGCTGTGCCTTGTTGGACTCGGCGCTTGGCTGTCCAGATACGCTCAACAGACGCACGAATTCGCGCCTCTGAAATGCGTCCCTGTGCTACCGCGTCGCACACCGCTTGGATAGCACCCGCAGGATCGACTGGCATCAGCAAAATATCTGCACCGGCTTCGACAGCTAAGACTGGAGCTTCATTTGCTCCATAGCGGTTGGCGATCGCTCCCATCACCAATGCATCGGTAACAATTAATCCTTCAAATCCCAGCTGTTGCCGTAGCAGTTGAGTCAAAATCGGTTGGGAAAGGGTGGCAGGGCGTTCGGCATCCCAAGCCGGGATCAGGAGATGGGCACTCATTACGGCATCTACACCGGAGGCTGTACCCGTACCGATTGCTTCTTGAAACGGCAGTAACTCAATCTCAGCCAGTCGTGCCGGGGAATGGGGCAAGACGGGCAAATCTAGATGGGAATCCACCGCCGTATCGCCATGTCCGGGAAAATGCTTAGCAGTCGTTAACACCGGATAAGCTTTCGCCCCCCGGATGAAAGCAGACGCTAGTTGAGTCACTTCCTCTGGGTTTTCGCCAAACGCCCGGACGTTAATCACTGGATTATTAGGATTGTTATTCACATCCACAACCGGCGCAAGCACCCAGTTGATGCCAATCGCGAGTGCTTCCGAGGCGATGATGCCTCCCATTTGTTCGGCGTATTTCAAGGCAAGAGAGGCATCTTTCCGGAATACTGCCCCGATTGCCATCGGTGGCGGAAACCAAGTTGCCCCAGAAAAGCGTTGTCCGACGCCTTCTTCAATATCAGCCGCGATCAGCAAGGGGGTTTTTGCCCAGTCTTGGAGTTGTTGCGATCGCAGTGCTAATTCTCCAGCACTGCCTCCCAACAAAATGACCCCCCCGACGCCCAAATCCTGCACCCAGTGTTGCAGAACTGCCGCCGGGGGTTCCCAATCTGGATACTGAATTTGGTGGTCGAACAGGTAGCCTGACGCCCGTACCACGACCATTTGCGCTACCTGTTCTGCTAGAGAGAGCGATTCCCACTCCGGCAGCAATGCCACAGATTTCAATCTTCTGCCTCAACGATGTCTTCTTCTTCCACTCTCGCAGCCGGACGGTCTTGATTAAGCTGATTCAACAAAGACAAAATGCGATCGCCTCTTTCCAGAGAACGATCTTCCTGAAACAGTAACTCTGGTGTCCGACGCAGTCGCAACCGTTGACCGAGTTCGCTGCGGACAAAGCCAGTTGCTGCTCTTAACCCAGCCATCGTTTCTACCTTTGCTTCCTCGGTGCCATAGATGCTGACGAAGATTTTAGCGTGTTGTAGGTCGCCTGACACATCCACATCGGTGACGCTGACCATGCCAGCACCCACGCGATCATCTTTGATTTCGGTTAGCAGCATTTGGCTGATTTCGCGTTTAATCAATGCGGCAACGCGAGAAACGCGGCGACTTGTAGCCATAATCATCTGCTGCCTTTAAGACAGTGTGAGCAATGCTTTTACTCATCCTACCTAAATCGGACTCACTCCCAGCATCGCCCGTAGGGTTAGGGTAATAAAAGTTAAGGCTGCCACCAGAAAGCCCATCAAAGCGATCGCGCTGGTTCGATTTTGGAGTAGCGGTTTCAACCACCCAAAGGTATAAAAGAATACCCCTAGGATAATGGTGACAAAGTAGCGGGGGTAGCGAGAGATATTTTCCCAAAAGCCATCAAACATATTATTTAAAGCAGCCGACACAAAAAGCGGCGATAAGTCACTGCATCTTAACTGGTAACATTTGTCTGCGAGTTCGACAAGCTCGGCATCGCCCCTAAATGGGGTTTCGTCGAGAGATGGTTCGCCAAGCGTCCGGTGGTAGCAGGTTACTACCCGCTATATTTGTCCAACCGCGACCCATTGACTCATAACACATTGCCCGATAACACACGGACTCATAAGAGCGATCGCGTGTTTTGGTCGCGGTGATAGTCATTTTTTTCCTCTTGTCGAACCCGCTAGGTATTCTAAATTAAATCATATCCCCCCACTTCCACAACAACTGTTACAAACGCTTTAATTTTTTTAGATAGCTAGAAGCAATGTCAACTCAGGCGACACAACAAGAAATAGCGCGTCCCTTTCTAAAATGGGCTGGTGGGAAAAGCCAGCTAATTCAGCAATATATTCCCTATTTTCCCCCAAAATTTACAACTTACTATGAGCCATTTTTGGGTGGCGGCGCTCTTTTCTTTCATTTATTGCCGAAAGTATCTATTTTGACGGATATTAATGGCGAGTTAGTCAATGTTTTCCGATGTGTAAGGGATGAAGTAGAACCGCTAATTGAATTTTTGCACCAGCATCAAATGAATCATAGTAAGGAGTATTATTACTGCGTGCGTTTGATGCAACCTAGCACCCCTCTAGAAAGAGCTTCTCGATTTATTTACCTCAACAAAACCTGCTTTAACGGATTATATCGAGAAAACTCAAAAGGGCAATTTAATGTTCCGATTGGGAAATACAAAAATCCAAAAATTTGTAATCCAGCTTTACTCAGATCGGTTTCCGCTGCGCTTCAGAGTGCCCTGATTGATGTTCAACCTTTTGAAGCTGTCTTGCAATCTGCGGAAAACGCTGAAGATTTTGTTTTCTTTGACCCACCTTATTATCCTCTAAGCCCTACCAGTAACTTTACCGCCTATAGCCGTCATTCTTTTAATGAAGCTGACCAAATTCGGCTCAGGGATGTCTTTGTAGAACTGGCGAAGCGTGGTGTCAAAGTGATGCTTTCTAATTCTGACTGTCTGTTTATCCGAGAAATTTACAGCAATTTTAATATTTATGAGATATCAGCTTCCAGAATGATTAATTCCAACGCTAGAAAACGGGGTAAAATATCTGAATTATTAATCACATCTTATGCAAGATAACTGTTTATCCATAAAATAACGTAAAGTATTTGCCGTACAATTTTCCTTAATTATTGGGATTTGTTATAATAGTATGTATATATTATTCGACCGTTAGAGTGTTAATTGCTCGATTGAAATAAGCTTGCAAATTTGTAATTTACCACATGGGATAGAAGTATGTGTGGAAGATTTACCCAAAGTAAGTCCGCTGAGACAATCGCCCAAGCATTCCAGGTAAATGATGTTCCTCTCCTGACGCCTCGTTATAACATTGCCCCTACCCAGTCAGTACAGACAGTTTTACAAAATCCAGAACAGTCTCAACGACAGTTCAAAATGCTGCATTGGGGGCTGATTCCCCGTTGGGCAAAAGATCCAAAAATGGGAGCAAAACTGATTAATGCACGGGCGGAAACGGTAGCCGAAAAACCGGCTTTTCGGGCAGCTTTTAAACAACGACGTTGCTTAGTAGTAGCGGATGGTTTTTATGAGTGGAAGCAGCAAGATGGGAAAAAGCAGCCATTTTATTGTCGCGTGAATGATGGACAAGCTTTCGGCTTTGCTGGTTTGTGGGAGCATTGGGAAGGAGAGGATGGTGAGGAAATAGATTCTTGCACGATTTTGACAACAGAACCCAATGAGGTAATGCGCCCGATTCACAACCGAATGCCAGTCATTCTCGATCCAAAAGATTATGATTTGTGGTTGGATTCACAGGTGCAAAAGCCGGAGTTATTACAGCCTTTGTTGCGTCCATATTCAGCAGAAGAAATGGCAACTTATCCAGTCAGCACAAAGGTAAATAAACCAATGAATGATACGGCGGAGTTGATCAATAGCCTTTAAGCGATCGCACTCTCAAGATAGTCGGGTGAGCATCGATCGCCTTACTTTCTAGTTTGCCTCCTCAAATACTTCCAAAACTTCTTTCTTTCGGTAGAGGGTAAAAACCAGTCAAGCGTGAGCTATGCTGGCAGTGATTTCTATCGAGTCCAAACCGTTTTAGGAAAGCAGCCGTTATGCCAGAAAGTTTCTTACTCAGCCGCGTACTCATTCGCTTCAACGGCAAAGCTGATGAACCTCTTAGTCAAGATTTATCAGCGGCTGCTTTGACACCTGATGGTAGTTTGTGGGTAGGTTCTGATGAAACGAGAACGATTGAGCGATTATCCCCTGTCGAGCCATATATCTTCGGCAAACATCAGCAATTTTTTGTAAAAGATTTCATCGATTTAGCCGATCCGGAAGGCGAAATCGATATCGAGGGAATGGATTATACAAACCATTATCTTTGGTTCATCGGTTCCCACAGTACAAAGCGTAAAAAAATAAAGGGCAAAGACCTTGAGAAGGATCTTGATAAACTAGCAACCATAAAGTTTGAACCAAACCGTTATTTACTTGCCCGGATTCCTGTAGTAAAAGGTGAATTAGTTAAATCAGTCTCTCACCCAGAGCAGCCAGATAAAAAACTGACAGCAGCCTGTCTGCAAAAAATAGGAAATAGTAACGTTCTGATAGAAGCACTCAAACAAGATCGGCACCTAGGGGCATTTCTAACAACTTCTATCCCCTCTAAAGAGAATGGATTTGATATCGAAGGCTTAGCGATTCGGGGAGATAGGATTTTTATCGGCTTGCGAGGCCCTGTACTGAGAGGGTGGGCAATTATTTTAGAGGTTGAAGTTGCAGAAACCGAGCCAGGAATTTTAACGCTGAAGAAAATTGGCAAAGATGGGAAGCAATACAAAAAACATTTTGTAGAGTTGAATGGGTTAGGTGTCCGGGAACTATGTCTGGATGGTGAAGACTTGATCGTTCTAGCGGGACCCACGATGGATTTAGAAGGTGCGCTGAGAGTCTTCCGCCTGAAAAATGCCTTACAACGTGATGAAAACAGCATCTCTTGGCAGAAAGAGGGAGATTTGGAAGTGTTGTTTGATCTGCCTTTCAGATTTGGTTCCGATCATGCGGAAGGGTTGGCACTGTTTCCCTGTTTAGGACAACCAAATTCTCTAATGGTGGTTTATGATTCTCCGGATGAGAATAGAGTCGTGAAGCCGAATGGTATTTTTGCAGATGTCTTCAGTTTGAAGTCTCTACCTTGTTAACTCTCAGGGACACGGCATTGCCGTGTCCTTACAAACAATATGTATTGCACGTTCATTGAGAACCTCACTAATCGCTAAATGTGTTGGAGATTATTAGCCCTTAGCAAAAGAGAAAAATGCGAACTGACAAGTTAGCGATGCTAACGCGATCGCTTCCTTCGCATACCAGCCACTTAGGAAAGGGGAAATCGCTTCTTAGGATTTGTTTTTCATCCTATGAATGCGCGTCACGATTAACCCACCACCGACAGCCCCCAATATAATCCCGCCTATTGCAATAGTAGGTTCAACAGAGGTTCCAGAGACAGGGGTTGGAGAGACAGTGGTTTGAGAGCTAGAAACTGCGCGAGATTCGAGCGTAGATTTTAGCGCTGGGAATGCTAACTCTACAAATAACTTATGGGCGGCAGTCGTGGGATGAATGCTGTCCCAAAATAAATATTCGTTTGGATTGTTACATATTTTGGCTCTGCTGATACAGGCGTTGGTTACATTCGTGAAACCGAATTTTTTTGGATTGTTGGTGACTTGATTGTAAAGAGAATTGACATCAAGATAGGTGATTTTGATATCAGAGTTGAGTTGCTGACGCAAACCGTTGAGGGATGCGGCTAATCCAGAATTATGCTTCTTTGTTAAAACGTTGAGGGAGCCGGAACGTTGAGTTGTGCGCGTGCCGGGAAGCTTTCCTAAATCTGGTAAGTTAACAACTACGATATTTTTTGCGCCTGCTGCGGAGAGGGACTTCACCGCGCTCGCTAAATTGTTGATTGGCACGGTAGAGTCGGTAGCGCCTCTTAGGTAATCATTCGCACCAGCCCAGACAACATACAGAGCCTTAGGATTAGCCGCGGAATGGGTTGCCTTAAAGCTCTCGATCTGCGTCAGCAATCCAGGGGGAATCTGCTTAGAATTGCCTGTAGTCGCGCCTCCGTAGGCGAAATTCGTCTCTGTACTGGATTTTAATTTCAGCTTAGAGGCGAGATAATCTGTCCAAACCGGGCCATTGGAATAGCGTCCTTGAAAGTAGGGTGGGCTTGGGGGATATTGCCCGTTGGTAGCCTCTAATACATTGCCAACATCGGAGAGGCTATCTCCAAAAACATAAATTTGATTAAAATTCTGTGCCGAAGCCGGATTCGGAACTCCCAAAACGCTGAAGAGCGTGAGAAGCGCAAGGACGCGCCGAGGCTTTGCGATCGCTGCTTTAGCAGTAGCCATCCACAACTTTTTCATGAACATCCCCAGAAACTCCGATTAGAGCTATCACCAGCCGCTTTCTCCTTGTAGCAAAGTTTCTGGAAGATGGCTGAGCGAGTAGCGATCGCTTGACAAACTGTGCTTGTCATTTGCAATTCATCCATAAACGCGATCGCGCTTATGCTTGGGGACTTTCAAGTCATTACCCTAACTCATGTTTCAAAAATGTAACTTTAGCTACTTTTTGCTGAAAATGTCATTAAAATATGACTTATACGGTCTTACCGCGCACCCGTTCTATCAGCAGAGGTTGTCTTATGCCAGAACTTATCTGTACTGTTCCCGTTCCCAAAACCCCACAAGAATTGGAACAAGCCGTTGAGCAATACATCACTAGCGATATCAGCGGTACTGAACTCATTTGTAAGTGGCAAGCCATCCGCGATGCTTCCCTAGATCAAGACTTTTGCGTGCCTACTGATAGCGACCAAGTTGCAGGCGGAGACAGCTATTAAGTTACATCTATTGACACGGATTGGGCGCTTAGGAGTATGGGTTGATTAACCCCCCATTTCCGGCGTAGGGGTATGGCATTGCCATACCCCTACAGATTGGGACTTTTGTAAGTTATTTAGTCCATGTTCATTGGCAATAAATCGATAAAAACTCCCCCAGAGGATCTGAGGGAGTTTGATTTTAAGTTTTCAAAAACCGAATTACACCGAGACTGGAGTATTTGCAGGCTTCTTTAGCCGAGGAGTTGCAACCATTTTCATTCCTTCCGGTGCGGCTAAAGTCAAACCCCGACGCACTGGAATCACCGGACGCTTATTAACGAGCGACACTTGAAAATGCGACACAATTGTCGCGAGAACCAATTTCATTTCATACATGGCAAATGCCATCCCGATACAGCGACGATTTCCGCCACCAAAGGGCAAATACTCGTATGGAGAAAATTGCCGTTCCAAAAAGCGCTCTGGCTTGAATTGCTTCGGCTGTGGGAAAGTTTCCTCCCGATGGTGGGCTAAATAGATACTGGGGACGATTACCGTTCCTGGGGGCAATTTGTAGCCGGTTATCTCGAAGGGCGATCGCACAACCCGAACAAAGGTATTCGCAGCAATTGGATAGATACGAAGCGTTTCAGAGCAAACTGCCGTTAGATAGGGCAGTTTGGCAATGGCACTTGGATCTGGATCGGCGTCAACAGAGTCCAACTCAGCGAGCAGTTTGTCGCGCACCTGCGGTAATTGGTCAACCCAGTACAAAGCCCACGTCAGCGCAGAAGCCGTGGTTTCATGTCCGGCGACTAGCAAAGTCATTAACTCATCGCGTAACTCTACATCCGTCATCGGTTGACCTGCTTCATCACGAGCAGACATCATTAAGCTGAGGATATCTTCGCGATTCAGGTTAGCTTCCGCTCGACGTTCCGCAATCTGAGCGTAAATCAGTTCGTCAATTTGTTTTATTTGGCGCAGCATCCGACCCCAAGGACTCCAATCGCCTAAATCTTGTTTAAGAAACTCAAAAAAGAAGGCGCTGGAGTTGAAGCGGGAAGTCATCAAGTCCAGGGTTGAACCGATTAAGCTGCGTAGTTGTTCCAAACGCGACCCCTCATCTAGTCCAAACACCACCCGTAAGATGACGCGCAGGGTGATTTCTTGCATCGACGCACGGATGTTGAAGGGTTTGCCAACTGTCCATTGATTCATCACCTGCTCGGCGATTTCAGAGATAATCTGACCGTAAGCCCGCATCCGTTCCCCGTGAAAGGGAGGGGTTAACATCTGTCGTTGGCGCTGATGGAGATCGCCATCCAGCAGTAGCAAAGAATTTTCTCCCATTAAAAACTCTAAGCCGCTGTTCCCCCTCCCAGCGTCTAACTGACTAGAATCGGCAGTGAAAATCCTTTGCAGTGCTTGTGGCTGGCTGAAATAGACAATCGGAGTCCCCTTGCTTCCCTGGATGGTAAAGGTGTCACCATAAGCTTTCGCATAATCATCCAGGTACTTGATGGGCTGAAAAATAAATTTCATTAACCGCAGCGATCGCGGAGTGTTTGGCCCCTTAGGCAGGTTATGAGTGAGTTCCATTGAGGCGTTTTGTGTTCAGAGCTATTCGATTCTATTGTGGCGAGTTTGGAGGGCGGAGTGTTGGCTTTCAACCCGATGTCCTCAGAGGGCGATCGCTTGCTTCTTATCGTAGCGATTGACAAAGATTGCGCCAGTCAAGCGCTGCGCTAAGGCACAAAAAGCTCCCCTCGATCCCATTAAGCGGTATATTCGGTGGAGTCAGCATCACAAGCGAGCAGTGCCAAGAATAATTGCGATTCTCAACGGAAAGGGAGGAGTCGGTAAAACCACTACAGCAGTCAATCTGGCTGCAACCTTCTCGGAAGAAAAACGGGTTCTTCTGGTCGATGCAGATATTCAGGGTTCGGCGACTTGGTGGGTTGAGCGTAGCGAGAAAGGAATGGGCTTCGATCTCGCTCAAGAGACAGATCCAAAACTTTTAGGTCGTTTACGTAAGATAGAAGGCTACGATTTAGTAGTAGTGGATACGCCTCCAGCATTGCGATCGGAAGCATTAGCGGCGGTAGTAGCGATCGCTGATTATCTGGTTTTACCCACGCCTTGTGCGCCGATGGATCTGGCTGTACTCATTGAGACAGTAAGGGAAACCGTCATGCCAGTTGGAATCGCCCATCGGGTACTTCTGACAAAGGTGGATGCGCGAAGTTTGGGGGAAGCACTGGAGGCTCAAAACACACTTCAAGAGCTAGGAATTCCTGCTTGCCATAGCTTTGTCCGTGCCTACAAAGCCCACGAACGAGCGGCTCTTGAGGGGGTGCCGATTCATCAATGGGCGGGGAAAAAGGCGCGGGAGGCGGAAGCAGACTATCGCCGCGTGGCTAATGAAATACAGCGTGATTGGAGAAACTAAAAATAATGGCTAAAAAACGTATCTCAGACTTACTACACGAAGAAGCACAAAAATCCCCAGATTCAGAAACTGAACCTGTTCTAGAGGCGACCGTTGAGGAAGTTATAGAAGTGGAGGCGGAAATAATAGAGGATTCATCAACAGATACGCCTGATAAAACTCCTGCTAAAAACTCAAATCCAACGAAGGCTGACTTAGAAGCAAGTGTGACAGAGTTAAAAACAGCTCTGGATCAAGCACGCGAAAGGGAAGAAGCTCTACAACAGCAAATTACCAATTTGCAATCCAATTTGGATGAGCAAAAATCTCTGATGGCTGACTTAAAAGGTGTTGTGAAGGAAACCCGTAAAGTGGAAGCTTCTTTACACCAGCAAATTGCCAATTTGCAGGCGGATTTGGATGAGCAAAAAAAATTGCTAAACAAGCATCAAAAAGCTCAAGAGCAAGCCAAACAGTTGAAAACAGAGCTAGAGCAAGCCAAAAAAGCAGCGATGCAACTTGCAGAAGCGAACTCTAAGCTAATTGAAGAAGCCAATGCTCTACACAAAGCGCCGCAAGCTGCTCAACCACAGAAGCACAAAACATCTGAGCGGGTATCTAACATCTTCTCTGAACCTCCAACCGATGAGCCTGCTGATTTTGCCTCAAAAAGTTGGTTGCTGTAAATACTCTTAGTAAAGAGGGCGAATAGAATTCGCATCTATACAGACTAAACCCACCTATGCGGGTTTCAAAAGTCCGCGTTAGCGTAGCGTGTGCGTTAGCGCATAGGCGGATTTTGTTGAATAGAAGCGAAGCAACTTCTGCCCCCCGTCTTCTTGAAGGGGGGTAAGGGGGTTGGCGTAGCCGCGATTTCTAATCGCAAGGTATATTTGCAAGATTGGGATGTATAGCAGTAGGGGCGGGTTATTAACCCGCCCCTACATCTAAGCGCACTTGTTATTTAGCTGAATTCAAAATCCGAAATTGATTAAGCAGGATTTGCTTGCGCTCTTCTCTGGAGTAAGTTGAGAATCGAAGCTTTTTCCAGAAGTCCTACTAGCACGCCGTTTTCACGAATCACGGGTAGTTGAGTGAGTTTTTCTTGTTCTAGTAGTGTCACCACTTCTAGTAAAGATTGATCGGATTTGACGGTTGTGGAGAATTCGACGGGTTTTGTTAGCTGTGCGACTGATATTTCAGTCCACTGGGAGGTTGGGACAGCTTTGAGATCGTCAACTGCGATCGCGCCCACTAATTGTCCTTCCTCATTGGTGACTAAGAATCGCGACGCTTCGCTTTTGCCAATGATGTACTCGTTAACAAACTCTCTCAGGGAAAGCGACTCAGATACAATCGGGCTATCACTCATGACTGCATCTTCTGCGGTCAAAGCGGCTAATTGTTCTTGCACTCTAGCAGCTTGGGTTGCTCGACCCGCGTTTTGCAGCAAGAACCAACCGATTAACAAGTTCCAGAAGTTAAGACCGCCGCCCAAGAGTAGAGGAACCAGACCAGAAGCGATCGCCATCCAACCAATGACTTGACCGGCGCGTCCCGCAAACACAACACCTTTATAAGGATTGCCGGTGATCTTCCAAACCAACGCCTTGAGGATATTACCACCATCTAGGGGTAAGCCAGGAATCAGGTTAAACAGCGCTAGCACTAAGTTGACGTAAGCCAGCACTCCTAGAATGGCTCCAAACGGCCCGGAAATGCTCGTGGTAAAGCCAATCGCGCTAATTAGACCAAACAGCGCCAAACTGACTAAAGGCCCTGCGATCGCCAGCCAGAATGCTCCTGCTGGGGTCTTTGATTCTTTTTCTAGGCTGGCGAGACCACCAAACAGAAATAAGTTGATAGATTTAACTTCAATTCCCTGCTTGATGGCAACAAAACTGTGTCCGAGTTCGTGCGCCAAGACGGATGCAAACAATAACAGCGCCGCAATTAATCCCAGTAGCCAGGGTAATCCCCCGCCTAGACCGGGAAATTGAGCCGCTAGTCCACTGCCATAACTCACCGTCACCCAAGCCAGGACAAAGAACCAGGTTGGATGTACGTTGAAGGGAATTCCGAATAAATTGCCGACGCGAATCGTGCCGTTCATTACGCCACCTCTGATTTAACATCTGAGAGGCTTAAATTGAACCTCTCTTTCTTGCACCTCTTTATCGTAACGATATGTAACGAGGATTTTAATCTTTCAACTACCGTACTATCCGTCCGTTAAGGTTCGGTTTTGGAATAGCCTGACATGAGGCATTCTTACTTTTGCCTCGGCATAATAGAATCAGTACTGCTCTTGAAAGGCTGACTTCTGCATCACGTCCTTGGGGCAGAAAAGCTCTCCCAACCTCGACGACCGCAGGTGCCTTCCTATGCCCGTCTCCGAAACTCAAATCACCCGCTCCTATAATCAAGAACAGATTCAGCAAATTCTCCAGATAGCGATCGCGCGTCAAACTGACGACACAGAATTTACCCGCGAACAGCTACTAGAAATCGCATCTGAATTAGAAATCTCCCCAGAGTGCCTTCAGGTGGCAGAACAGCAGTGGCTAGTCAAACAGGGAGAAATCCAAAAGCGACAGGATTTTAATCTCTACCGCCGCACCAAATTACAGAAACAAGCTGGCAAATATACGGTCGTCAATTCGTTTTTGATGCTGCTGAATCTCGTGAACGCCGGTCAGCTTTCTTGGTCTTTATATATTGCCTTATTCTGGGGATTAGGTCTGGGGCTTAATGCTTTGAATACCTTTCAATCTGGAGGCGAAGATTACGAAAAAGCCTTTCAGAGATGGTATCGTCAGCACCAATTAAGACAATCATTTACCACTGTTTGGGATAAGGTTCTCAAAGCTTGGCAGATATAAGGCGTATTTCTCTAGCCAAAAAGAAGTCGCGGCTTTGCAAAGCGAGTGCGTTGAGAATTAATTTTTACGGGCGAGAATTTTGTGTAGAGACTATGCAACGTCTCTAGATTCGCTAACCCCAGATATGCCAAAGGCGCGAACTGACAAGTCAGCACAACGCTCTCGCATTTTTTCACCTCCTCAGCACATCTGCCACAGGAACAGCTTTCGTTTGCCTTAAAATAATCCTGTCGGCTTGGTTTAACTAACCAGACTATTACGGCTAGACAAGTTCTCTCTGCATTCTCCCTGCATTAGATATGGTTCAGTACACTCTCGCACAAAGCCCAGAAGTCATCTTGACTGTTTCAGGCAAAGATTCAAAAAAAGCCCGTGAGAAAGCGATGGAGCAGCTCATGGAACTCATGGATGCAGACAAGCTACCCACCGATCTTGAAGATGGATTTAGTCCAGAACAACTGATTGAAGTCAAAGAGCTGGAAGCGGATGGGACTAGCGATGAAGACGCCGTAACCCAAGCTGTACAAGTTTTGAGCAACCTTGCCACACTGAAGCTGAAGGTGCAGGAATCACGCGCCGAGGCGCTTAAGGTTCGCGCTCAAGTAGATATCCTGTTTTCAGAAAAGTCGGTGAGTGAAGAGGAAATCGCTCAACTCAAGGACGGTTTTAAGGTTCTCAAAACCTTTGCTCAAGTGAATCTGCGCTACCACGAGGCTCGATCGAAAGCAGAGCAAGCTCGGAGCGTGCTAGATCAAGCTTTAAAATCTCCTGAGAGCTAATTTCTCTGCTTAGGCGCATCCGCTGACGCGATCGCGTCGGCGAGAATTCAGATTTGATAAGCGATCGCGCTGTTGAGTTTTTCTCTCATTCGCAGCGCCAAATGCATCTGTAACCACCCAAGAAGATAAGCAATGATTCAATTTGGTAAAACTCCTTCTGATTCCGGAGAAAAAAGCTGGCGAAACCAGCTGGCTCAGTTTGTCAAAGCTAATCAGCAAGAATTGGCAGCATTATCTTGGGGTTTGTGGTTAGAAAATGGAGACACTCAAGGTTATCTAGGGATCGATGTGCAACCAAAGCCGCATTTCGTTTATTGTCCAAAAGAGGCAATAGAAACACTCAATAATAAAGTCGAAAATCAGCTTCAGGAGATGTTAGGAGTTGTGGAGGCTCATAACCCTGAAGTGGAGGTTATGATCATTGGAATTGGTGAGGGACAAATAAAGCTGGTTCAGTTTCAACCAGAACCTCCACCTCCCGCTTGCTTTGAGAAAGTCGCCGCAGATGTTAATACCTTGCTAGAGCGATTAGAGCAACTGATGGGTGAGCAAATACAACGCTAAATCCAGATAGCGATCGCACGGGGGCAAATCCAGCTTTGAAAGCTTCTCATAATCGCAGGCGGCAAGAAGAGCTGTAATTACCTAACTTGTCTAACCCAAATCTCGAAGCCCGACGACGACCTAATTCTAGCAAAGCCTTCTTGTGTAAGTACCGAGCGGATTTCATCTCCCCATGATGCTGAAGAGTTGAAACAAACACCTTGAAGCTGGTATCTCACCAAGCTGCTGCGGAATAGAGCGGCACTATTCGGCGGACGCTCCGATCCATCAACATAATTGGCCAACTGGATTCGCCGAGACACCTCCCCATCACCCAGGTAAGGTCGCATCGTGTATAAGTAATGCTGCCGAGAAACCAAGGGATATGGATGGTGATGAAACGTAGTAATCCACGCTGATACTTCTTGAGGAGCAAGAACGTAAGTGCCTCGACCCACACTCTCAACCAGCAGCGATGCAATTTTGTAGCCATTGTCTACTTTCAACGAGGGCAGCTTGAGCTGCACATAGTTTTGTGGTGATAGTGTACTGAAACGGGGGATAGTGCTGGCAAACAAAAGCAATCCAGAAAGAAATGCCACTACTCTAGTTCGCGGCGATAATTTACCTTCACCCAGAAATAGTATAGAAGTAAAAACGATAGCCATGAGGGCAGGAACAGGTAGAACCCAGAAAACCCGCCAATAAGTCGGTACGCTTGTTATCCTCGATGCTACCAATTCCGCTAGATAAGGATTGAAAAGAAAAACTAGAAATCCTAAAGGGAAAAAGATGCTTAATCTTCGAGCCAAGCTGTTATCGCAAACGCACCAGGCAACCAGAATCCCAAAGAGGGCGGTATATGAGAGTAACCCTGTGCCAAAAACACTTTCAAAACTTACCTTTAGTAGACTCTCGCTTGGGAGAGTAAATTCTGGTACTGCTTCAAGAACAGCTTGCGTTTTGCTTCTAAACAACACAGCCAGAATTACGACATAGCTGGATGCTAGTAAACCGAATAGTAGAACTTTTGACTCTTCGCGTGTTGGTCTCCAGGCACTAAACAGAGATAGGCAAGATACAATTGGTGCTATCCATAGGGCAGTTGAAGTCATACCAACCGCAGAAACTTGTGCTGCACTCAGAAGCAGCCACTGCTGGAGTGTTGGTGTTATAGAAAATTGCAGAGCATAGGTTATTATCAGCGGAACAAATATGGATAGGAAAATAGCCTTACCTTGATGTAAGCGAACAAATGAAAAATTACTGTACCAAGGATGGGTATCGCCAACGAATATAAATATTACTAGTACTGCTACGACTCCCCAAAGCCAGTGTAAAGGGAGTAAGACACGAAACAGCTTTGCATAAGCGAAAACAACAAATAAACCAGCAATACTAGGAATAATTAAATGGCTAACGTAAATAGCCGAAATGCCCGTCAAAAATGATACGGATGCGCTGAGTAATTCGACTGCATGCACTTTGTAAGTTGGCAAAATGAGTGGCAGGTTTGCTATTCCGTGAAGTGTATCGTGTTGCAGTAGTGGAAGGTGAGGAGAATCAGCTACACCTACAGCTAGATTCACATAAAATGCATCGTCCACATCAGGGCGATGTGCAATTAGCGTCAAAACAACGCAAATAAGCCCAAGGCTCCAAAGGGAAAGTTCCCAACCCATCGCTCGTTTCGCTGCGGGCAAAAAATATTTTTTCGGAAATCCTTGACAAAAGCAAACAGTTGTAAAATATACAAGCATTAATAACCAGAGAAAATATATGTGATTTTTCAGGGACAAAATTGTCCCCGCTAAAATAAAAAGAAATAAGTAAACCCTTTTTTTTTTGCCTCAAGGGGCTTTTCTGGGGGCTTTTCTTTTGCCTGTATCCTGTTATTTTGCAAATCTTTTTCTAAGAAAAATATTAAACCTAAGTTATTAGGTTTAATCCCAATAAAACCTAAAAATAAACATAGATATGAAATGACTGCAACTAACAATAAATCCAATAAGTTTTTTTGATAAAACACCGCAAAATTACAAACTATTGTCCAAATAGCAAAGATGATGCACAAAGCATCGCATAATCTCGAACTCAAAATGATTGGCTTATTTTTCATTTCGTTTTATGTAATTAAAACTATCAATTTGATTTGGATAATTGCAATGAAGCATTATAGTCTTTTGTGCAGCGTTCTATTAGGCACATTTTGCATATCGTAAGTCATAAAAGCCAATACTAACTGCATACCGATAATCATAGGTAGTGCTGCCAGCATTACAGTGCCGCTGGTGGCAGGGATACCAGTTCGTACACTTACATACCATCGGTCACTACCCACCACGATGCCAAAAATTAACAGGACTAAGCCAAGAATAATCTCGATTGAGGCGATATTAAAGTTACGTAAATAGTAGGTGTAAAAGATTCGCTTAAAGAAGTTGGCAAGATGTTTGCCTGCAAATTCGCCGATGATTTTCGAGATGTTCAAATTGCTTTCTTCGTCGCCATATCGCGCATGCATCGGAATATCAACGACCACAGCGCGTAGGGTGTTAAGACGGAAAAGCATGTCGGACTCGAAAAAATATCGCTTGCTGATTTTATCGAATGGTAGCTCTTCCACCACACGGGCATGGATTGCGGTAAAGCCGTTGGTGGGGTCGAAAATGTCCCAATATCCAGTGGAAAGCTTGCTGATAAAAGATAGCAGAGAATTTCCAACCACCCTAGCTGTAGGCATTTGCTGAATTTTATCTAAATGAAAAAAGCGGTTGCCTTTAGTGTAATCTGCCTCGCCCGCAAGTATCGGACGGATGAAGCGGGGAATCAAAGTTGGTTTCATCTGCCCGTCACCGTCGATTTTTACAATAATCTCCGCTCCCTCCGCGACAGCTTCACGATATCCTGTTATTGTCGCACCGCCAACTCCTTGATTGGCTTCATGGAATATCACCTTAACCCGGATATCTCCAGTCTCTGCTTCAACAAATTTGCCAGTTTTTTCTGGGCACTTATCGTCAACCACAAAGATAAGATGAACATCCGAACCAATTTCGCTAAGAACTTTCAAAATGTGTTTTTTGACTCGGAAGCAGGGAATGACAACAGCAACAAATGGAGCCTTTTCATTGGCTAGCATAAGTGACTACCTATAATCAGTCAAGGAGAATTTTTTGATTATCAAACTATCTCCTGGCGTTGATATATAGTCAAGGAGAATTTTTTGATTATCAAACTATCTCCTGGCGTTGATATATATGCAAAAGTATATCTGGAGGGGCAAGCCAGGTCAGCAAAGGATATGCTACCAAAAGTACTCCATAGATTATAGCCGCTGGCATAAACGACGCTGTGCGGTCCATTAGTAACCGAGACCACAGCCCTTGTAAGCGCACTGTTTCCAAGCTTTGGCTGTGAAATAATTTAAACCCATACTTAGATGCATACGTCTTCAAGTTATCGGAATTAAAATATATCAAATGTGGACTCCGATAGTCCTTTTGCCAAAGCCGATGCAGGGGTTTTTTGTACCCTAGTTGCGCCAATAGACAAGCAAGATGGAAAAAGAAACCCTTACTGTTGGGCAAATTAACTACTAGCTTTCCCCCTGGTAGTAACAATGCATGGCACTGTTCAAACACGCGATCGATGTTGGGTAAGTGTTCTAGAACATCGTTGAACACAATGGCATCAAAGCACTCGTATGCTTTACAACATTCTGGGAAATAGCCAACCCTGATGTCGAAACCCCTTTCCAAGCCTTCAGCCGCGATTTCTTCCTCTGGTTCGATTCCAACTGGAAGCATACCCCGCGCCGACGCTGCTTGTAAAAACCATCCATACGCACAGCCAACATCCAATATTTTGGCTCCCTCAAGGGGCATAAAGCGGCAAAGGGCATTTAAAAGCTGCTCATAATTGTACTCGCGCAGCGGCTTTAAAGCCGTATAGCGTTTCTCCTCAACAAGCAGAGTATCGGAATTTAGCTTATAGTTTGCTTGTGTAAGCAGTGATGTCCACAATCCGCAGCTTGGGCAATATCTTAGCCACGGCTCAATTTTCTGAATCATCACTTTAGAACAAACGGGACAAGAGACAGGGATCAATGTGGAAATTGGCATAGTTACTTGTTAGCTGTTGTGACTGGCAATAACCAGCTATTACTTGACCTTCAGTAGCAGGTTTGGACACAGACATTTAGATTTATAAAAAGTTATTCACTTGGTTGATATCATTTTTACTGTGAATATTTTTCTGCCACACACTAATAATAAAAAGTGGCGTAATAGGCAAAATAAAAGGCAAGAACAATCGGCGCACCCGCCGGAAGCCATTGCGTCTTAAAAATGCCTCAACCTGATAGCCAGTGTGATAATGGTCTACTGGTTTTTCTATTTTGAAAAGCTTGCGTAGCAGTACATAAACGAAGTTTTCTGTCGGTAATGAAGTGAAAAGATAACCATCATCTTTCAACCATTTTTGCAATGCATTTACAGCCGGGCGCAGCTCCTTAAAATGTTCAAGTACATCAGCCGCGATAATGGCATTGAAGGGCGCTTCGATATTCTTTGCATTAGTAATGTCTGCACGTATCAAAACGACGTTATCAAGACAAAAGTGTGTGACGACTTTAGAAGCTTCCTCTGTGTCTAGATCGATACAAATAACTTTGGAGAAAAGAGCCGAAAGAGTTGGCTCAAAAACACCTCCACCCCCACCAAAATCAAGACATATTCCCCGCCGACTTGTATATTTAACCAAAAGCCTGTAGATAATTTTTAGGCGGAGCCAAAATAAATTTCGTACTACTACATTTTGGCTGTAATATAAAGTAGGTATACGCTCATTGCCTTTGGCAATAGACCTCAAAAAGTCTGGGGGTATTTCGATGAAATTGGGCATATTACTAGCAAAAATGATGAACCAAGTATCACGAGTACTCGTACCGACCAGATTATAACAATATACCCGCGATCGTAGATTATAAATTCACTAGCTGCGCTCAAAGGGTTGTTGTCTTAAGTCAACCACATCAATCAAATTGTTGTCAGCTTGCTTTCAGCAATTAGGCGCTCGCTGTTCAACCAAACACTGCATCATAGAACTGACCTCATCTGGATCAAGGAACGCGAGCGCTCCTCCCCGATCGCAACAACATACCCGCGATCGCATCTTTCATCAAACCAGCTAGTGAGTTAATCAGAACGCTTAGATGCCATCTGCTCGTCCAAACTAATTGGCCCAGAGCCAATATAGTAGACCATGAGCAATCCCCCGATAATTGCTAAGTTTTTCATGAACGCAATCACCTGCATTCGGTCGTCAAAATCGGTGTGAAAAATTAGCGTAGCTGGAATCATAAAGATAATTAGCGCGATCGCTCCCCAACGCGCTTTGTAACCGAGCAATACGGATAATCCGCCTGCCAATTCAATAATAATTGCCGCAACTAGCAAGAGTGCTGTCAGGGGTAAGCCCTTGCTAGCCATAAACTGTTGCGTGCCACTAAAGCCCGTAATCTTATCAAAGCCGGATTTCAAAAAAATGGCGGCTAAGAAAGCCCGTGCTATGAGGGGGATGTATTTTTCCATATTGACCTGCGATCGCTTAGCCTTTAACTTACAACAACATCCGGGCGGGAAGCAAAGTAACGGGATAAGCGATCGCCTTCACCACCGCCGATGATATCCTTTGCTGCGACTACCCGAACCTCTAGCTATAGCGAATTAACATAACAATAGTGCTTCTAGAGAATTAGTGCTTCTAGAGAATTCTTCAACTGAATGCCTTGCTCACAATAATATTCCCGCGATCGCAGCAGTCATAAAACCCGCGAACAAACCTCCGATCATCGCCCTAACACCCATTCTCGCTAAATCTTTCTGTCGGTTCGGTGCCATCCCGCCAATCCCGCCGATCGTGATTCCAATCGAGCCAATATTGGCAAAGTTGCACAAAGCGTAGGTTGAGATAATTACCGCCCGTTCGGATATCGCCTTCTGCTCAATCAGCGTCTTCAGATCCAGATAGGCGATAAAATCATTCAAAATCGTCTTTTTTCCTAACAACACCCCCACCTGAGCGCAGTCAGCCCAAGGCACTCCGAGCAGCCACGCAACGGGAGCCATTACAAAAGACAACATCCACTCCAACGACAGCAAAGGCACGCCAAGAAGCCCCCCCAACCATCCCAGGAGCGCATTGACGAAAGCCAGTAACCCCAAAAAGGCAATAATCATCGCCGCGACATTCACTGCCAGTTTCGTCCCGTCAATTGCTCCCCCAGCTGCTGCGTCAATCGCATTCACAAAGGTACTCTCCACCTCTATTCCTGCCTTGCCAACCGTCTTGGGGACTTCCGTTTCTGGATAAAGCAATTTTGAGGCAACCAGCGAAGTCGGGGCAGTCATGAAGAAAGCGGCAATCAGATGTGCCGGTGGAATCCCAAAGGAGAGATATGCCCCTAATACGCCACCCGCAATTGTCCCAAAGCCCGCGGTCATTACTGCATGAAGTTCTGATTGCGTCATCGTCGCCACATAAGGCTTCACCAGTAACGGTGACTCAGTTGGCCCTAAAAAGACGTTCCCCGCACACGATAAAGACTCAGCCCCTGATGTTCCCATCGTCTTCATCATGACCCACGCCATCCCATTCACCACTCGCTGCACAATGCCGTAGTGGTATAGCACCGTGATGAAGGAAGAAAAAAAGATAATCGTCGGCAGCACTTTAAAAGCAAAAAAGTGTTCGACAAAGTTATCTCCAAAGACAAATTTGGCACCCACATCAGAGAATTCTAAAAAGCGGCTAACGACATCGCCGAGAAACTTAAATACAGCTAAACCGCCGGGAGTTTTCAGAATCAGCAGTGCAAAAATAAACTCTAACCCAAGCCCCCAAAATACCGGACGCCAACGCACAGCACGCCGGTTCACTGAGAAGGCATAAGATAATCCCACAAAAACAGCCAACCCCAGTGCTGAAATCAACCGCTCCATCGACTCTCTCAGGGCTAAGTTACAATACGGCGTATCATAGCCTGGATGTGTGGGCAAGAAAGTATCAGCTGAGCCTGCGGATTCTATCTTTGTGGGGATGGATCGGAATGAATTACGACAACATTCAAGGCGATTAAAATTTTGGAGAGATCGTAAAATGGTACGAATTTTTCTTTCCGCTGGACATGGTGCTGGCGATCCGGGCGCACAATCTGGAGGCACTACAGAAGACAGAGAAATGCGGCTTACCCGCGATGCTGCGGTTAAGGAAATGCGATCGCGCGGTTTAGAGGTTTCCTCGGTTCCCGATTCCCTGAGTTTGAAGGAAACGATTACTTGGATCAACGCCTACTCCCGCCGTGGCGACGTCGCTTTAGAAATTCACGCCGATTCCGTCGGCAACACTAATATCCGGGGTGCCAGCGTCTTCTATACTGACGGCAACGAGCAACGCGAAGGCGATGCCCAGTTACTGCTGCAATCCTTACTGAAGGCAGTTCCCAGTTTGCCATCTCGTGGGGTTAAATCGGATATCGCCACAGGTGTCGGGAGTTTGGGTTTCTGCCGTCAAGTGGATATTCCCTCTGTGCTGATGGAGTTGGGGTTTATTACCAATCCAAGCGATCGCTCTTTATTTCAAACGAAGCGTCCAGACTTCGCCCGTGGATTGGCGGACGGTCTAGAAGCATGGAGTCGGAAGGAAGCTCAGAGGCAGGGCTTAACGCCTCCCCCTCCTCCTAGCTACCCCGTTATTAGTGTCAAAATCAACGCCCAGCTATATCAAAATCAAGGAATTTTGGTGAATGGGAATGCTTGTATTCCGGTTGTTTTCCTAAAGTCTTTAGGAATCGATCCGAGTAAAGTCGCAGACTTCCGCACCACTACTCACCGAAATCTCGAATATATCAAAGCGGTAGATTTGCAGCCATTTAAAGTATCCGTTAAATGGGACAATCCAACCCGTACAGTCGTTTTAACAACCTATTAATTTGCTTTCAATGTATTGGGTCATGGGTAATTTATAATCGGTTAAATATTTGAGTTTTGAATGAATCACTCATGACTCACCGCTTATGCGCGATCGCTCTAAAATTACCGATTCCCGATTCCCCGATTGTTCAATGAATATTCAATGAACCCATCCTCGGCTGTATCGCTGACAGCAATTGTTTTGGCAGGTGGAAAAAGCTCCCGCATGGGGCGGGATAAAGCCTTAATTTCTGTTAACGGCGTTCCCCTGATTCGGCGGGTTTGTGAAGTTGCCCAAGCGTGTGCTTCAAAAGTGTATGTAGTAACGCCGTGGATCGAACGATACCAAGATATTTTACCCAGCACCTGTAAATTAATTCGAGAAGTCGGGACAGGAGAACCCCGCCCTTTTTCTACAGAGGAAAAAACCCACGGGCCACTGATTGGCTTTGCCCAAGGACTCTCGCCAGTGCAAACAGAATGGGTGCTGTTACTTGCCTGCGATTTGCCCAATTTAAAAGAGGAAATTTTGCTCAATTGGGTACAGCATTTACCTGAGGTGCCAGAAGATTGTATTGCCTTTCTTCCCCGACATCCCAAAGGCTGGGAACCGTTATGCGGTTTTTATCGCCGCTGCTGTTTGCCTAGCTTGACTGAATTCATTCATAAAGGGGGCAGATCCTTTCAGCAATGGTTGTCTCAACATCCCGTAAAAGAACTGCTCCTAACCGAGCGATCGCTCTTATTTAATTGCAACACACCGGCTGACTTGGGAGAGGTAATGGGTAATAAGAGTTTTGAATTTTGAGTTGTAGAGACCCGATAAACTTTTTACCTTTTACTCATTACCCACTACCGATTACCCATTACCGATTACCATTTAAGGATTAACCGGCGCAGCCGGAACAACGGGTTCTGCTTCCAAATTGGGCAAAGGTGACAACTGAGGAATAGGTGCCTGTGGCGGCGTAAAGTCAGGCGTCGGCTTTCGGGGTGGCGGCGGCGCAAAGGTGGGGGATAAGTTGCGGGGCAAATTATCTGCGGAAATGCAGGTATCCAGCGCTTTAGTGGCAGAAATCTCTAACTGACGATTCAAGCCAACAACGCATTCAGCAAAGCGGATGGGTAGGAGGCTACGACGACAGGATTCGAGGACCTCAAGCAATGGCGGGTTTTTGGTATCTTGGGAAATATTAATCACGCACCTGCCTAACTCGATGGGACGTCGCACTCGGAGACAGGCAGCCAGAGCATCTTGTGAGGCAATCTGAGTTTCTCGGTTAATATTAAACACGCAAGCGGATAAATCTGTCGGTTTGAGGGCATCCGAACAGCTAGAGGCAGAGAGTTCTGTAGAGATACCAACCGCCCTTAATTCGGCAGCGCAGTATTGAAAGGGGCTGAAATGGGTGGCGGTGGCAGGAACGGTCTCAACAGCGATCGCAAATAATCCTGCGGTAAAGGCTAGCCCAGTCGTGGATAATCGTCGGGAACGAGACAAGGCTCGTTCGCTACTTTTGTTTTGCATGATAGTTCTACATAAGTAGGTCACAAGCTATCCTACTTGGACATTGGTAGCAGTTTGCACCTTTGCACTCAGTCTAATGTTATCGGCTGCAACTAAAAATGCGATTGGGGAAGCGAACCGACAGGTCGGCGCTTTGCTATCGCACTCCAAAAGCGAATAACAATCAAACCCCACATCTGCACCCAAGAAGTTAGCAAGTTAAAATCTAGAATCAAATCTAGAATCAAATCTAGAAAAATAGAGACGTTCTCACAGAACGCCTCTATTAAAGGTTACTAAATTCAAAGCTGTAACCTTTTTAGTATTCAGGCACCGAAGGGTCAATTTCTCGACTCCAAGCGGTAATTCCGCCTTTGACGTTGGTGCCTTCTATTCCAGCTTGTTTCAAAATACCCAGCGCCTTCGCCGAACGTCCACCCATCTTACAGTGGGCAATCAAGCGATGACCGTTGAGCAATTCCTTCACTTGGGCGACACCCGCACCATTTTCAATATCTGGTAACGGAACCAAAACGGAACCCGGAATTTTAGCAATTTCGTACTCGTTAGGATTGCGAACATCAAGCAGGACAAAATCATTTGCACCGCTATCGAGCAATTCCTTCAATTCCCGAACCGTCATTTCTGACATTTCCATCTGCTGTTTTGCCTCTTCCGCTTTTGCTTGTGGAATACCGCAGAATTCTTCGTAATCAATTAATTTGTCAATGACTGGTCTTTCCGGGTTCGGACGCAGTTTCAGTTCCCGGAACTTCATTTGCAAGGCATCATACAGCAACAACCGTCCACTCAGGGTATTCCCCTGACCTAAGATGATTTTGATCGCTTCAGTTGCCTGGATGGTGCCAATCACGCCGCACAGAACGCCGAGAACCCCTCCTTCAGCACAAGAAGGTACTAATCCGGGTGGTGGCGGTTCCGGATAGAGGTCGCGATAATTGGGACCCCCTTCGTAGTTAAATACCGTTGCTTGACCTTCAAAAAAGAGGATGGAGGCGTAGACGTTGGGCTTGTTTAACAGCACGCAAGCATCATTAACGAGATAACGTGTGGGGAAGTTATCGGTGCCATCTACGACAACATCGTAGGGTTCAAGGATTTGCAGGGCGTTCTCTGAACTCAGGCGGGTTTCGTACAAATCAACTTGGCAATCAGGATTGATTTCTAAAATCCGGTTTTTTGCCGATTCAATTTTGGGTTTCCCTACCCAAGAGGTGCCGTGAATGACTTGCCGTTGTAAGTTGGAACTATCAACGACATCAAAATCGACGATGCCGATGCGTCCGATACCAGCAGCTGCGAGATACAGCAACAGGGGCGAACCCAGTCCACCTGTACCAACACACAGGACACTGGCGGCTTTGAGGCGTTTTTGCCCTTCCAGTCCAACTTTGGGCAGGATTAGGTGGCGAGAGTAGCGTTCGTATTCTTCTTTGGAAAGCTGGATTTCATCCAGATTGGGATTGAGCATGGCCTTTTAGTGAGGGCAGACAGAGTTAACAGCCTACCAAAAATACAATAGTCTTTGTATCCTTGGGTCTTAATCGTTTTTAAAATTAAGTTTGTAATTTAGGTTGTTTCAACAATTATCATTTCTTCAGGCTGGAACTGGTGGGCGTCGTCGAGACTCCAGTTGCGGAGAGCGCCAGCTTTACCTTGTTGAACAGAGACAATAATATACGAGTACACTGACCAGGCACACGCCCGATCGAATTCCGAAGGAATTGCTGGATGGTCGGGATGGGAGTGGTAAATCCCAATGATATCTAGTGGGCTGGGCGAAGCATCGCGTCCCTGCTTTTGTGCTTTCAGCATATCTTCGGGAGCGATCGCGTATCTGTCTCGCTTATCTGAACCCAGTTTGGCGGAACCTTCAATCTCTTGAAATGCTTCCACTGCTTCTGCATTCCAGCTGTTCTCGGTTGGCATAACTTCCACTACGGTTTTGCCATCTTCCGCCAGTTTACCCAGCAGTAAGCCGCAGCACTCTTCGGGATAGGTGCTTTCGGCATGGGTGCGGATGGCTTGCAAATGGTGAGGGTGGAGTTTTAATACTGCCAAGATGCCAAATCATCCTGCGCGAGACGTGGAACTATTGTATGCCACAGATGTCTCTCGTTTTGATTGTCTGACTATCTGCTTTTCTTTCACAACAGCCTTGCTTCTATAGGAATTTTGAAGAAAATCTTCTCTCTTCTCGCTGCTGCCTTGTCTATCAATTCGTTGAGATTGAAACGACAAATTTTATCGGGAATTCAATCAAAAATATTTTTAATTTCCGGAGGGTTGCTGTAAAATTCCAGAAGTTAATTGTATTGTTCTAAATTTCAGCAATATATATGGGCGCATAGATTCCAATTATAAAAAATATAGTACCAAAGCGAACAATATTTGTATAGTGCCAATTTCTTTAATTTTTAGCAGCGATCGCTCAATGCGTCAGTGAGCTTTACCTGCGCCCAGATACAGTTCTCCTACCTTCGGATCGTTCAAGAGTTCGGAGCCGGGACCTGTGAAGCGATCTCGTCCTGTATCTAGCACATAACCCCGGTGTGCCATGCCTAAAGCTTTCCGGGCATTTTGTTCCACCAGGACAATTGCTTTGCCCGTTTGATTAATCGCTTGAATCTGCTCAAAAACGTTATTGACCAATAAGGGAGACAGCGCCGCCGAAGGTTCATCCAGCAGCAACAGAGTAGGTTCCAACATCAAAGCTTTTCCCATCGCCAGCATCTGCCGTTCTCCCCCAGAAAGAGTTCCAGCCCGCTGATGCCGCCGTTGAGCCAGAACCGGAAAGGTGGCAAAGATATGATCTTTGAGCGGTTGCAAAGGGACATTGCGAATAAACGCGCCCATCTCCAGATTTTCTTCCACCGTCAGCGATGGGAACACATTCGAGATTTGGGGCACATAGCACATTCCCCGCCGAACAATTTGATCCGACTTTAAGCCAGCAATATTTTCGCCTTTGAAAGTAATTTTGCCTTTATGAGGGCTTAAAAGTCCAAAGATAGTCTTTGCTAATGTTGATTTCCCGGCACCATTAGGGCCAATTACGGCAACTAATTCACCCGGATATATCTTGAAATTAACCCCTTGAAGGATATCTAAATCTTTGACATATCCCGCCCAAACATCTTCAACTTCTAATAAAGGTTCATTCGTCATTATTTCTAATTTATTATTTAATATTTATTATTTATGGTTCATGATTTATTGCAATTTCTGCATCAATCATGAACCCTGAATTCTCAACAATTAAGGCGTCTTTTGCAAATCGGGGCGTTCTTCGGGGACAATTGCTCCTTCCACAGGGCAGACTTGCAGGCAGATGCCGCAGTCAATGCAAGTGGAAAAATCAATCCAGTACCAGTCAGTCCCCTTCGTGTTTTTGCCAGGTCCTTCGTGAATACAGGCAACAGGGCAGGCATCGACACAATCAGCGACGCCTTCGCAGGTATTAGTAACAATCGTATGCGGCACAGTGTTCTCTCTCTTGGGATTGGCAGACGGCTGCTTCTATAGCCTACCAAAGTCTTTTGAAAGCTGATAGCTGAAACGAGACTTTTTAAATGCAAAAGTATGCAAATAAAGGTGAAATTTTGCAAGAAAAATCGCCTCCCCTTTGCGTACCTCTGCGCGTACCTTTGCGTTAAAAAATCTAACTCAGCGTCTCAATTTTAGTAGCACCCTCAGCTTCCACCCAGGCAATGCGACGGATGTGACGGCTACGGGCATATTCTCGCACATCTTCAGGCGATCGCTCCCCTAAATCCATTTCCACCCGTACTAGATGAATAGAATCTCTCAGGGTTTGGGCGTAGGCAAACGCTGCCAGATAGGCTTGGGGAGATGAAGGAACGACTAACCAATCACTCGCGGGCGTTTCGCGGGGCATCCCAGCCTTCGAGAGCAAGACTTGATATAAGTCTTCAATATTCAGCGCAAAGCCAATACTGGGGTAAGTTTGCCCCTGGGGATGATAGAGTCCCAGCAGTTGGTCATAGCGTCCACCCTGGGCTAAAACCCGTGCTTGAGTGTCTGTATCGCTAACGACTTCAAACACAATGCCGGTGTAATAGTTAAAGGTTTGGATCAAGCTGAGATCCAGAGTTACGGGGAAGCTTTGCTGATGGGAACAGCCTTCATTGAGAAGATCGATCAGGGATTTCAGAGTATTGACTGTTTGCCGCTCAGATTCTGCTAAATCTAGGGTGGAAACTTGTTGCAGCACATCAGCAGGATGTCCCCGCAGCTCAAATAGAAATAAAGCTCGTTCTCGCAATTCGGGGGAAAGGGGCAGAGTTTCCAGTGCGATTCGATCGAGATGCGCGATCGCCCGTCGCACTTTTTCTTGCAGATGAACTGGAAACGGGGAAAAAAGCGATCGCGTTAACCCCGCTTCTCCCAAAATTACCTGCCACTGGCTTAACCCCAGACACTTAAAGCAGTCTCCCAGCAACAACAGCACTTCTGCATCTGCCAAGACACCCCCCGCACCCAACAGCTCTACCCCTGCCTGGTAAAATTCCTGCTGACGTCCGTAATTACTGCCCTGCGAACGGCGGAATACATTTGCGTTGTAGTAGAGGCGTTGCGGATAAGTAACACCAGCCATCCGCGTCACAGATGCACGGGCGATCGAAGCCGTCAGTTCTGGGCGCAGTCCCAGCGTCCCCTCCTCAGCATCCTGGATTTGAATCACTGTGGAGCGCTGGATTGCTCCGCCTGCCATCAAAGTATCCAACCGCTCTAGAGTGGAGGTGATAATCCGGTGATAGCCCCAGCGGTGATACACCTGCTGCAACCGATCTTCAATCCAGCTTTTTTGAGCGACATCGAGAGGCAGCAAATCCCTCGCGCCTGCCGGGGGTTGATAAACCATTCAGTCGTTGTTTTTTGTTAGTTGACAAGCGATTTTCAAGCGAAGTATTCACGATTAGCGAGTTGACGGTTTGACTCTAGCTCTCACCGAGAACTTCCAAACATCTAATAGCCGAGTTGCTAATCGAAGAAATCGCTTTCTTATTTCTTCTTACCAAACATACCAAATAAACCGCCTCCAGACTTATCCTCCGGCTTGCCCTGCCCTGGCTTGCCCTGCCCTGGCTTAGGCGGCGTCGTTGTCTTGCCACCCGCAACTTTTTGTGCCAGCTTGTCTAGTGCCTGTTTGCCCTCTATCCCAATCGGATCTTGAGGGTTTAATTTCAAAGCTTGGGTGATATGTACCTTCGCCATTGTCACCTTAGGGGGAGTTTGCTTTAAATAAACCATCCCTAATAAGCTATGGCAACGGCTATTGTTCGGCTCCATTTTCAGGGCTTCCCGCAACTCTATCTCCGCCTTCGCAAACTGGTTCTTCGTTATCAACTCATCAGCACGACGGAAATAGGGTTCCGCCACTGATGATGGTGTTGGTGTTGGTGGCGCTGGGGGCGGCGCTGGGGGCGGCGATGCATTTCCGCCAGCCGCCCCCGTGACAGGACGTTTATCTGACATCATCGGGGTTGCTACCCCAGAACCCCCCTTCCGCCTCAGATAAACCATATTCAGTTCGCTGATTTGAGCCGTCACTTCTAGGACTTGGCTCAAAGATTCATATTGCGTTTGTGCTAGCTTTTGCAGTGCCGTTTTATAGGAATGCTCTAAATCGCCCCCCGCTTGAGCTAACTGTTTCGCGGTTTCACCTTGGGGTTGAGCGTTCGCCCCTTCCCCAGCCAAGCGCTTACCCATGCGCCCGACCATAACGACGTATTCTGCCCGCGTGCGATCCTGAGACAGTTGCTCGTAGGCAGGATTTACCAATTTTGACAACATCTGGCTGGCACGCTGTTTTTCTGCTTCGTTTTCAGCCTTGCAACTATCCGGATGCAATCTCCGGGCAATTTTGAGATACCGTTTGCGGATGTCATTGACGCCTGCATCTACTGGCACCCCTAAAATTGCGTGGTGGTCTGTGAAATCAAACTTGAACAGTCCACGGTCGATCCGAAATGACATAGCCCGCTGTCCCACCGTCAGAGCCGAATATTCTTTCTAATATACTTCCCTTGCGAAACCTATGTGTGACCTTGCTTACAGAGAAGCCTGATTTTTAGCACTTTGCCATCTACTTATTGCCATCTACTTAGAGGTGTAATTTGCAAAAGTTCTTGACTGAGCTGTGGGTGTAGATAACCATTTGTCGCCAAAATCCGACCGGAATGAATCGCTAAAGGACTCCCATCATAGGCGCTGACTTTGCCCCCAGCTTCCTCCACGATTACCACTCCGGCTGCCAGATCCCAAGGCTGTAAACCCCTTTCCCAGTAACCATCCAGGCGTCCGCAGGCAACATGAACGAGATCGATGGATGCGGAACCGCTGCGCCTGACACCCTGAGTGAGATGCGTAAGGTGACAAAATTCAGCGTAGTTATTGTCTGCGGTTTCGCGTCGATCGTAAGCAAAGCCGGTGACAAGCAAGCTTTTGCTCAACTCGGCTGTTTTGGAAACTCGGATGCTCCTCCGGTTGCAAGTGGCTCCTAAGCCTTTGGCAGCCCGATACAACTCCTGATGAAATGGATCGTAAACGACACCGACTTGGGGAACTCCGTCAATCAGTAACCCGATTGAGGCGGAGAAAAAGGGATACTGATGAGCATAATTTGTGGTGCCATCTAGGGGATCGATTGCCCAGAGATATTCGCTGTTAGTATCTCCCAGTTGCCCGGATTCTTCTGCCAGGATTTGATGGTGGGGAAAATGGCGATTGATGACTGAAAGAATGGTGGCTTCGGCGGCTTTATCTGCTTCGGTTACGAGGTCGCCTGGACGTCCTTTTTCTTCAACGGCTTCTAATTTGCCCCAGTAGCTTTGCAAGACGGCACCAGCAGCTAGCGCCGCCTCGGTGGCAATATCTAGAAAAATTTGCAGTTGGTCAGGGGTATGGTGTGTCATATTTGTGGCTAATAGCTAATGGCATTGAACAATGAATAATTAGCCATTCGCAATGAGCCGTTAGCGATTTTGACGCCGAAACTCTGCTGGAGTCCAGCGCATGGGTTTTTCTGGGTTCCAAATGCCCTTGCCCATAATTCGAGCATATTCTTGAGCGGTGGTGAGCCGTTGGTCATATTTGTTGTTGAGCGATCGCGGTACAAACACATACCCTTCTACCACCATCTGCTCGTTCAGCAATACCCCATCTTTCCACACATAAGCTAACCGGCGCTCAAACTGGTCTTTGCTCGATCCATCCGACTCTAACAAAACGGATTGTCCGCCAATCAACTGCTTGAGCCGCTCTTGAGCCGCCGATCCCCAAGGCTGCTGTTTCATGTCGGGTGCCTCGATTCCCAGCAGCCGCACTCGCTCTACCAAAGCGGATTGCTTGCTGGTATCCAGCACTTCCAGGGTTTGTCCGGTGACAACCCGCTCCACCTTCACGGTGACGCCTGTCGGAACTTCTTTCGCTTGGCAACCGACCAAGAAAAACCAAAAGCCAAAAGCCAAAAGGCAAAAGAGAAAATTCTTTTGCCTTTTTGTTTTTCGCGATCGCCTTTGGTTATTCTTCATCCAGCGGTAAACCGAAACGGACTTTGCCCTTGCCAAAATAGCGACCGAACTGGAGTTCGTAAACTTCATCCTCATCCTGAGTTTCTACTTCCAAGTCGGAGCGAGGATAACTTACGCAGAGTAGAGCATAGCCTTTGTCGCGCAGTTGCGGAGAAAGCCCCATTGCTTCTGGCTGATGGATTTCCCCTGAGAGGACGCGCACGGCACAGGTGGTACAAGCGCCATTGCGACAGGAAAAAGGCAACTCGACGCTCTGATGCTCGACGCTAGATAGGATATAGCGATCTTCTGGCACCTGAAGGTCATGGTGAGTGCCGGTTTGGCGATTGCGTATCCGAATGGTGTGGTAATTCGTCATAGTTTTAGTGTATTATTAAAAATCGCAGCTTTGAGTTGCACGTTTCAAAATAAATAAACCTCTGGAGAGGTGGCCGAGTGGTTGAAGGCGCAGCACTGGAAATGCTGTTTAGGGCAACTTAACGTGGGTTCGAATCCCACCCTCTCCGTTGAAAATCAAAACTCAGCAATGCTGAGAGGCTTATCGCCCTAGAATTATCTTCTGGGGCGATATTTATTTTTGTCGAGCGCCGGACTATCAGCGAGTGAATCCCCAGCAGAAAAAGCGATTGGTAGTTGATTTTGCAGCCGGAGTTTTGACGTTGGGGTAAGAGCGATCGGATTCAAATTTGACTAGAGAGAAAGACGCGATCGCGCGTTTTGAATAAATTAGAAGTGCCTAATAAAAAACAATAAAAAAAGGGTGAGCATTGCCCACCCTAAGACGAATCAATTAACCAACAGCATCGTTTATTTTGCGGGTTGCGCCTTGTTTTGAACCAGCAGCCGCTCAAAACTTAGGGCAAACACTCCCAGCGTCACCAGTACGATGCCGAAAATTGATATCGGCTGTAAAGCATTCTGAGCGCTCGGAATAATCAAAAATGCCAAAACTGCTGTTAACACAGGGCCACTAGAAGCGATAATCGAGGCTCGTGCGGCACCCAAGAAGCGAACGCCAAAGTTATTTAACAAATAGCCCGCTAGAGTTAATATCCCCAAGACAACGCCGCCGATAATCAAACCCAGGCGCTTATCCGGGATGACCTGAACAGCCAAATTTTCTGGTAATGGCAACATCAGACTGATGCTAGCTAGGACAAAGATGGTTGTAAACTGAACCAAGCTGACGGGGACGGGGTGAAGCTTTTGAAAGCCAAGCTGCATAAAAATCAGGTAGAAGGCAAAGGCGATTCCTGAGGCGGCGGCGGTGCCAACTCCCACCCCAGAAATGCTTGCCACCCCACTATTAACCGCCGGGAAGATTTTAGGCCAAGCTGCGAGGATAACACCCAAGGAAATCGTACACATCACTCCAACGCGCAGGAAGGTGGGGCGATCGCCAAAAAACAGCCACGCCAGCGGGACTGTAATAATTGGATACATAAACAGAATTGTCACTGCAACCCCTGGGCCAATTTGGGGGATGGCGATATAAATCAGCACTTGCGACAAAAACAGGAAGAAGCCACTCCCGACTACCGTTAAAAGTCCGCGCCGGTCTGGATCTAATAAAAACTTCTTAATATCCCTCCACACGTTGGGATAGAGAACGATGGCAAGTAAAGCCATTAAAGGCAGCACCACCATCATGCGGAACCACAAAATTAACAGCGAGTTGCCCAAACCTAGCTTGATGAATCCTCCCAAGGAAAACAAGTTAAAAATTTGACTTTCTCTGCCAATGATTTGGACAACCACGTTATGAACCGACAGCGCCACGGTAGAAATTAAAATCAACAATAACCCTAACTGACCTTGGGAGCTTGGTTTAGGTTGGCGTGGCGGTGGTAACGGGGCAGCCGGAACCGAGAACGGAATCGCATTCGCTTCTGGAGGCTGTTTGCGATCGCTATAAGCTTGTCCTCCAACCTCTGACTCGGATGGTACTAATGGCAGCGCATCGCTTTCTGCTTGCAGTTGTTCGTGCAGGCGATTGACGAGAGTTTCTAAAATTGCTTCTCCTTGTTGCTCCAAGCCGTGCATCCGCGACAGCTGCTGGGAGAACGAACTTTGATAGCTGCTGATGTCTTGTTGCAGTGTTTTAAAAGTCGTTCTTAGGGTTGTATCCAAGGAAGAGAGGATTCGGTAGGCACTGTCGTTGTAGTCATTTGCCGAGGGCGGCAAATTGGCGCTGCTAGTGCCACCCAGCGGGTGATAGGAGCTACCTGGTTGCTGGGACAGCCGTTGCATCAGCAGATCTTGCAGGTGTTCTGCGATCGCTTGGGTGAGTTGCCCAACTAAATATTGCTGCTGATCCTGATCAATTTGTTCTTGAGGCAGAGAGCTTTGGGACGAGGGTAATTGCTGACGCTGAGCTTGTAGATGATTGATCTCATCGACCAACCGGGATTTCTCAGCCTGGAGTCGCTCAACGTCTTGATTCAACTGGACGATGAGATTTTGCTTCAGGTTCTCAAGTTCCTGCGTCATCGCCCTCAAAAGAGCCTCTGTTGCCGTAGCATTTCCGGTGTTGTGATTTTCCGGTAGATTGTCCAGTTGCCCCATTAGCGTATAACCTCGGTACGATTGGCTATAACGAAGTGTAGTTTTAACTTAGTTTACTTAAGTCTTGTTAGTATTTCTGATATTTTGGCAGATACACTTTCTGATGGATGTGATTTTGCTCAACTAGGTGTTGTTTCTCTGATGAAGGAAAGTGTTTAATGTTTTGTCATCAATCCTGACAGATTACTCCAAAATTCTGGTGATTTTTAAGAGATTTTTCTGGTGAATTTAATTTTGTTCTAGACTGTTGAATCTTGCAGTGCCTGCAAGAAAAACTACTTAGACACTATCCTCCCTCGACATATTGAAGAACAAAGAGGGAGTTTCTTCTTCCCGCGAGCGAGAGACTTTTGGAGGGTTCAGACAACTTTTGCAAGAAGTCTAATATTTTGCTCCCTAAAGCCCCAATAAAAGGGGGAAGAAAGTTCGCGCCACGTTTAAAAGCAGAGGTTTGAGCTTTGCAATACGCGGATGAAACAGCGCCGTGTCTCCCTGCCTGAAAGCCAATTGATCGCTGGCATTTAGGATCGAGTTTTTGGACGCAGACGCATTTTCCCCAACAGGGTAGCAGCCGCCGCCTAGAAACTCCTTCCAGAAAGAGTGTATCCCAATCGGGCAACCGGAGAGGGGATGTAAAGTTTTAAATTGAATCCATCAAGTGGAAAATTCCGAATTGTCCCCCTATCTGACGGATAACTAGAAAGATAATTGCCCCCAAACCCGCACTAATGGGAAGGGTAATTAGCCAAGCGAGTCCAATCGATTGCAGCGTTTGGAAGCGGATGGATTTCCAGTCTTTGACTGCACCAATGCCAACCACAGCACCGACAAGGGCGTGGGAGGTGGAGACGGGCAAGCCGAGCCGGGAAGCAAGCAAGATGGTCGTAGCGGTTGCGAGTTCGGCGCAGAAGCCACCGCTCGGCTGGAGGGCAATAATGCCTTCTCCAATTGTCGCAATGACTTTTTTGCCCCAGACGGCAAGACCGGCAACGATACCGGCACCGCCCAATACTAGAATCCAGAGGGGAATGCTAAAGCCAGTGATAGGAACGGAACCTGTGCGATTGATATAAACGATCGCCGCTAAGGGAGCGATCGCGTTGCCAACATCATTGGAACCGTGGGCAAAGGCGACGAAGCAGGCACTTAATAGCTGAAACCGTGCTAGCTGGCGCTCAATGGGATTGAGAATTTTAGATTGGGAGTTTGGGATTTCGCGGTTGTCCGTCTCATTGGCTCCCGCGATAACCCTTGTGTCTACAAGCTGCTCTGCTTCCTCGCGGGCTAATTGTCGCCAGATGAACCGGGTAAGGCCAACTGATGCGATCGCGCCAATCAAGAGAGGGATATCGTGGGCAGGAAGGTTGATGCCGAAACGATTTGTCAGCCAGGTATCGATGGGTTGACTCACAGAGGGTAGAACAATCACCCCAAAGACGCCCAGCAACGTCACGCTCAACCAGGGGATCCATTCGCGCAGTTGAAAAAGTGGGTTGGGTTGATCGAGAATCCAACGCTTGACAACGCTGTAGAATAACGCGGCAATCGTGCCACTGATGACCGGCGTTATCACCCAGGCGAAGCTGATTAGACCAATTAATGACCAATCAATGGCACCGACACCCGCTGCCACCCAGCTAAAACCAGCGATCGCGCCGACTACCGCATGAGATGATGCGACTGGCAAGCCCAGACTGGTGGCAATTTGCAGCCAGACGCCACAGGCTATCAATACCGAAACCATGCCAATCAGTAGCATCTGAGGTACGGCAGCGAACAGTTCTGGATTGACAACCCCGGTTGCCAGCGTCTCCGATACAGAACGACCAAACAGCACGGCACCTGTAAATTCCAACACTCCGGCAATCACCAATGCCTGCCGTAGGGTGACAGCCTTCGATCCCACCGACGTTCCCATCGAGTTAGCAACGTCGTTTGCGCCCAGATTCCAGGCAACGTAGAAAGCTAGCAGGGCAACAAAAACAATCATGCCGTAAATATAGATATCGACACAGCTAGTTTATCCGGTGAAGGATAGGGGAGCGAACTGAGAACTCAGCGTGCGGCTAACGCCTCGCTTCTCTAACGCGATCGCGCTGAAGGGAGAGGAAGCGGCGATCGGGATTTGAAGCGATGATTTTTACTCAAATCGAGGCAAAATTTGCGCGATTATCACTGCGGATACACGCGCCCAACTCTGTATAAGTATCTATTCAACGATTTGGGAAGACCGACTTCTCAATTGGAGCGGTGTGAGTTTAGTAGGGCTAATTTATGCGTTTTCCTCATGTTGCTGTTTGTACTTTAGCTGCTTTTGTGGCTGGAGGGATGACAGCCCAAGCAAGTGAAAGTCCGAGTTCCGAAGGTTCTCCCCAGGCAGCCGTGACCGATGAGGGGAGTGTTGCCACCCCGATGGTGACTCCTAGAAGTATGACAGCGATCGCTGCACCAGAAATACAACAAGAACCACGATTAGCATCCAGGCAGGAATTTCCGTTGCCTTCTCAGAATGCCCCAGGATTCGCTGCAAGGCAACTTCCGGCATTAACAGTCGCCCCCCAAACTGATTTGCCAGAAATCCCTGAAACTGCGGCGCTTCCCTCAAATAACCTTCTCTCCCAGTTATCAACAGCTTCTGATATTAACCAGTCTGCATCTGAGGAATCCGGGAGGAAAGCTTCTGACTTAGCTTCCTTCCGAAACGGGGAAACCGTTAACGAAGCGGCTGTCAATGAACGAACGATACCCGGTGGAAGTGCATTTACATCCAAGGCTGAAGCACTCCGTCCAGATCGAGCGATCGCTAACTCGTCAACGGTACAAACCAGCCAGTCAATGGCAACGGAACCGAAAGCCGGGAATACCTGTGCCTCCCAAAGCATCAAGAACGTTAAATCCTTAGATAATGCAACTTATCAAGTTGCTCAAGAAGTAAGCACACCGGCTACAGAACGCTGTCCGGGTCCGGAACCTGTTGCGCCGCTAGCGTTGCCAGCACCCATCGAGGAATTTGAAGCTTCGCCCGCCCTGAGCATTTATATCCCAGTTGGCTATGGTGCCGATAGAAACACCGCCTTTATCAGCGGCACCTATCAACCCAACGTGCGAGAAGATAGTGGTTCTGTGGGGGCTGCGGGAATCGGCATCGGCTTAGGCAATGCTGATAAAGCCGTCGGGGTAGAACTATCCTACGCTTTAGCGACAAATGACAGCTTCGGCGAAGGTGGTTTTAATGGCAAGCTGCATCGTCGATTTGGGGGAGATGTATCCGCAGCATTAGGCTGGAATGGCTTTTTAAATATTGGTCACAACGACTTTGAACAATCCAAATATGGAGTTGTTACCAAAGTATTCCGAACGAGAGAATCTCTCAATGATGCTTTCAGCCGCGTTGCTTTTACGGTTGGTGTCGGCGATGGACAGTTCCGTTCCAACGGTGCGGTTGATGCGGGTGAAAACAATATCAATGTATTTGGAAATTTGGCAGTTCGTGTTGTTCGACCTGTTAGTTTGATTGCGGAATGGACAGGACAGGACTTAGCATTGGGTCTTTCCATCGCTCCCTTCAAAAACTTTCCTTTTGTGATTACTCCAGCCTTGCGCGACGTTGCGGGTGCGGGTGATGGCTCTCGATTTGTATTAGGTGTTGGGACAGCATTGAAGTTTTAAGGAGGAGTACCCCAAATGCACACCATAAAATCTCTGGGTTGGGTTGTTGGCTTATCAATTGTGGCGCTGGGTATGGCTGCGCCTGCGAGAGCCGACCGTAGTTATTCCGATATCACGGGAACGAATATCTGGAACAATACGGCACCCGTTTTTGATACTGATGACAAGTTAGATCCGGAACTAACGGCAAATATTACCCGGCTTAACCAAGAGTCAGAAACAGCCTTTCAAGCCTGCGGGGCTGCTCTGACGGAACAAACTCCTACTACGCGCCGGTTTACTCGACAGCCTCAAACACCCCCCCCGGTTCCCCAAGCGTGTCAGCGTCTAGAGGAGTTAAGGACAGAAGTCGAAAACTTGAGAACGACTTTGCCGCAAAAAGACCTTTCCAGAGCCAACTCCGGTTTGCGGACTTGGTAGCGGTTCAGTTGTCAGTTGCAGAGTCATTCTAGTGTGAGCAGGAGCAAGAATACGATGAGGCAGATGAAGCGTAAAAACGGTAGAACCGCCGGGTTCAAGTGGCTGCTGGGAGCGATCGCGGCTGGGTTTATGGGCGTGGCAACGCCCGTTCACGCTGAAGATTTGTTTGGCAATGAAGCTGTCCAGTTCCCGGTGGATACGACGATTGAATTTGAATTCAAAGAGTCCCACGGAGCTTATCGATCAACGCTTGGCGTTGTCAATTTAGATACGGGTGAAGAGACCGTGCTGTTTCAGGAAGTCAAACCCTATGACGACTTCGGAAGCGAACAGCCTCAGCCTTCTTCGCCCGGTCAAAATAATATTGGCACGGCAATCGATTTTCTGGGGACAGTTGATGGGGGAGCTGTAGAAAATCGACTCAGCGAATATACTTTTAAAGCGAATACCCGGTATGCTTTCTACCTGGAATCTGTTAGCCCTACGGGTCAAACTCGCCGCAGTGTCAGATCCACCACTAACTTGGCAGCTGCGTTTAATGGCAGTTTAGATGGTGGCACGAACGAAGAAATTACTGGCGTTCGCATCGCTTGGGACGATACAGGTCTACCCCAACCAGGAAAAGATGAGGATTTCGATGACTTCGTGATTGAGGCGGGAGGTTTTCCACCCGTTCCCTGTCCACCAATCCGCTAATCGCAATTTCATTATTTTGATCCCCCAAATTTACTCCCTTCAAAAGAGGAGGTAAATTTGGGGGATTTGGTTGTAAGTCAATATCAATTAACGAGAGCGATCGCGCTTCAGGAGATGAGGATGCGATCGCTAACTCCTACCGATTCCAACCGGGTATTATTGATGCTGCTGTTCTATGTCCTCATCCGTACCAGGTGGCAGAGCCAAATTTCCCCAAGAAAGGCTCGTTGTTGTATCAATATCTAATAGAAATAAGGTTAGAGAAGTCTCTGGTTGAGAAATGACAGCAACGTGACTGGCTATCCCTAGGGAGTTAGCGTGACGAAAGGATTCGGGTAAGACTCGAATCGTAGATAAAGGTACATCTATCAAAGCGGGAACGGTTTCAACGGGGATACCATACAGTTCACCCTCTGTATCTTGAATAACAATCAGGTAGGCTCCCTGAAGGGTTTCTTGGGTTGGGTTGGATGAAAATAACCGCTGCTGTAGATTCAAAACAGTCACTTCGCGATCGCCTACATGAGCAATACCGACTCCATTCAGTTCGCTGCCAAAAATTTGGGTAGAATTTAGCACTTTGTAGATAGACTCAATCCGCAAACCCAAGTTTAAGCTACCAATGCTAAACACAAGCACTTTAATAGCGGGTACAGACGCGGAAACATCTAACGGATCGAAATCTGGGGGGGTTGAGTTGATTAAAGTGCTGTTCATGCCTTTTTTTCAGGGGAAAGTAGGATTCATCCCTCCCGATTCACCCAGAGGGGTGGGGTGGGTTTCTGGACTGTAATAGATATTTTTAAAAACATTGAGATGCTCTCATTATTATGAGCTACGAACGGCAGCTCCTAAAGAGCCACTTTTTTCAAAAAGGGCTTTGAGGGCTGCTAAGAATTCTTGCTCTAAGTAAGGTTTGCTAAAGTAAGCACTGGCTCCCAAGTGAGTGGCTAATTGTCGATGTTTTTCACTACTGCGGGAAGTCAGCATTGCTACAGGTATTTTCGATAGTTGCGGATCTTGACGACGATGGTTAAGAAATTCAAAGCCATTTAGATTCGGCATTTCTACATCGCAAACTACCATTTGAATGTTGGAATTTTGCTGTAACTGTTCGATGGCTTCCCGTCCATCTCTTGCTTGTAAAACGCGGTATCCTGCTTTTTGGAGTGTTAAAGCTAAAGTTTGTCTCAGGGTAATGGAGTCATCTACGATTAATATCAAAGGCGATTTAGCTGTGTTTGCAGATACTTTACTTTTGTCAATTGATGCAGTTTGGATGGGGGAAGCAGTTGGCAGATCGGTGAAAGTAGTCGTAGCGATCGCGTTCTTACTTTGCCCAACCATCTGGGTGAGAAGCGTTGCCCCATCAATTACCGGAATCAGGCTCCCATCTCCTAAAATCGTGCAACCGTAAATATAACTTGGAGGCGCGATCGCTGCACCAAAGGGTTTGATCACCAATTCTTGCTCTGTGACCAAGCGATCGATTTCTAAGGCAAGAATTTGGTTATCTCGGCGGATTAGCAGCATCGGTGGTGCCCAAGCTTCGGGAGTGGGAACGGCGACTAAAGCTTGGCTGGGAATTGATTCAGGCAACGGACAACTATAGTCCAGTAATTCTGATAAGTGATAGACAGGAACGATTCGCTTGCGCCAGTGCAAGAATCTCTGTTTTCCAGAGTGCTTCATCTGGTCAGTTTTCGGAATGACGATCTCTTCAATGCTGTCAGCGGGGAAGGCGTAAGCAGTGGAACCAACCAAGCAGACGAGTAATTTAGCAATCGTCAGCGTCAGCGGGATGCGTAACGTAAAGGTGGTACCTTTTCCAGGAGTGGTCGTGACGGTGATGGTGCCTTTGAGCGATCGCAACTGCGATCGCGCCACATCTAATCCCACACCTCGACCCGACAGTTCGCTGACTTGAGCCGCAGTGGAAAATCCTGGCTCAAATAGTAAATCTAAAAGTCGAGTGGTTGAAGTTGTAACCACTTGTTCTGGTGAAAGCAACCCCAACTCTAGTGCTTTCAAACGGATGCGTTCTAGGTTGACTCCTTGACCGTCATCCCGTACTTCAATAATCGTGTGACTCCCCTGATGATAAGCCTGAATTTCAATCTGACCCCGCTCCGGTTTCCCTTGCTGACGGCGTACTTCTGGTGGCTCAATCCCGTGATCGAAGGCATTGCGGAGCAAGTGCAGTAAAGGATCGTTGAGTTTTTCTAAAGCGGCTTTATCAACTAAAACTCCCGTCCCGCTTAATTTCAGCTCGACTGGCTTTTTGTATTTTGTGGAAAGGTCGCGCAAAACTCTAGGAAAGCGGCTCAACACTTCGCGCAGGGGAAGCATCCGCGCCCACATCAAATCATCCCGCAAGTGGGCGATCATTTGACGTTGACTTTCTAAAGTTTGGCTTGACTGTCCAGCTAAGTGTGCCACATCCCCGACGATTTCTTCGAGTTGCACCATCTCTTCGAGGCTCTCTTGCACCATTGAGTGCAATGCTCCATAGCTGTCCATCTCTAGGGAGTCAAACGAAGAAGTTAGGGGTGTAGAGGTGCTAGAAGACAGGAGATTTTGCTCTATATTTTCCTCGGTTTCAGACGCAGGAAATCGCGTTTTTACATCCGGCTTTTCTGCTTTTCGAGATGCGATTTGCTGGTCTGACGCAATAGAATGGCGTTCTGGAGCCACTATCATCTGGTCTGATAAATCGCGCAGATGATTGGCGATTTCCTGAAATTTAGTAAACCGCCGCAGCAGTTCTTGTACCGTTGCTTGCAGTTGTTCGTTTTGGAGGAAAAGACCGTTTCGGTTAATGGCAAGTTCACCCACCAAGTTATTCATTCGTTCCAGTCGATCTAAGTCAACTCGAACAGAAAGTTGGGGAGTAGAATTGGTAGGGACAATGGTTTCTTTCTTCTTGTCTTTGGCAGCAGGCAATTTAGCGGGTCTAGAAGTTTTAGGCGCTGCTTTGTCGATTTCAGACTGAATTATCTGAGGCGAATTTTCTGTGTTGACTAGATTGACCGGAAGCTCGGTTACGGAAGGCAAACTATCAAATAATTGCTCGATTTCCTGAACAACTGCTTGAATATTCGTTGAGGATTTTGTTGCAATTAATTCTGAGTGTAGTTCTGGAGCTGGGGGAGAAATAGTAACTAGGTTAGTTTCTTCAACAGCTAGCTCTAATTCAGGAATTTCCTCAATCAGCGCCATCGGCTCAGCTACTTCAAAAGAAGATGAGTTTTCAATTTCTATCTCTGGTAAATTTGAGGCAAAACTACCAAAAACTTCATCTAGAGAAGGAGGGGAAGCGAGGATTTCTTCTTGAGCGATTAACTCAAATTCTTGATTTAGATTAGCTGCTGGTAGCGCCGGAAGTTTCAGCCCGTTGAAAGATGAATTATTATAAAAATCTGTAATTTCTGCTGTTAATTTTGAATCCTTAAAAATTTTATCTGAAGTTTGTTTCTGTTTTCGCTCGTCTAAGTTTGGTTTGAGACTTTCCTCATCTGTAGTTAAGGTTAGATGCTCAGGTTCATCAACTTTGAGAAGAGGGAGTTGATTTTGAGTTGATAGGCTGGAATCTGAGAAATCAAGAATTTCGTCGAAAGCAGCGATAGAAGTTAGCGTTTCCCCTGGAATGCCTAACTCGGTTTCGGAAATTTCTTCAGATGTGAATAGTGCCGAAACGTCTAAGAAATCTTCATTGATTTCAGAAGGGAGGACAGAGCTACCAAAAATATCTTCAATAGAAGAAAAGGAAAAGGAGAGCGCTGATTCCTCTTCATCTTCAGTCAGTGTCAGTAGCTCTAATTCGGGAGCCAGTTGGACGCCTGTAACCGTTGATCCAGGGGAAGTTTGAACTGGAGAAGTAGCAGCAAGTTTTGTTAAAGCGGTAGAGGGAGAACCGCCAAGCAAGCGATCGCCTGCGAGTACGTCTTCTCTCGCTGCCAGAAAATCAGCTAATGCCAGTTTAGCAATCTGCAAGGCTTGTTCGGGATGAGCATCGAGCGCCGCCAAAGTAGTTTGCGCGATCGCTCCAAATCCTGGCAAACTTAATAATTCTGCGATGCCGGTAAATACATCAGCGAGTGCCCGCAATTCTCCGGCTACTTGATTGCTCTCAGGATGGGCTAAAACATGAGTGAGGCGCTCTAGTTCTTGCGCCACGTCCACTTCAAATATCGATAAGGTGATATCAATTCCCAATTCCACCGCATTGGGTAAAACTTCCTCTCCGGTGAGGAAATCTCCTAATTGTGCCTCAATTTTGGCAAACACGGGTTCGGCGATCGCGATCGCCTGTTCTGCGTTGAAATGACCCGCCAGAATCTGCTCCGTTAAAGGGAGGCGGAGACAATCATAGGCTTGCAGCAATAAGCTTTCTAGTTCGGCATCAATCTCTAACTCTTTGTTGTGGAGCGCCTTAAAGATGTCTTCAAGGCGGTGAGCTATCGTTTTGATCGTTTCGAGTCCCACGCAAGCAGATCCCCCTTTAATCGAGTGAGCCGCACGCATGAGACTGTGAACTTTCGCGGTTGTCCGCTCTGTCTTGAGCGTCAGCAGTTCCGATTCGATGACCTGCAACAGCTCTGGAGCTTCTTGAATGAAGAACTGATAGGCTTGGTCGCGGATATCAGAGTCGAGCGCCATAATACTGAATTGGTAATTGGTAATTAGTAATTGGTAATTGGGGAATAGGCGTATGGGAATTGGGAATTAGTAATTGATAATTGGGGAAAAGGGGTTTAGTAATTGATAGTTGGCTGGATTCTTCCCCCTACCAATTACCCATTACCAATTACCCATTACCAATTACCCATTACCAATTACCCATTACCAATTACCCATTACCGATTACCCATTAGCTAACTTTAAATCGACCCACGTTTGCTTGCAGTTCTTGCGCCAACGCTAGCAATTCCTTAAAGGATGCCGATACATCGGTGGCTCCCGTTGAGGTTTTAGTGGCGATCGCTGCCACGTCGGTCATGGTTTTGGTGACTGCATCGGAAGCTTTGGATTGCACGACAGCCGCTTGGGCGATCGCTTCCACCAAGGCGCTGATCTGGGCGCTGGCAGTCGTAATTTTGTTCAGGCTTTGGCGGGTTTCATCCACCAGTTTCGTCCCTGTAACGACCTGCTCAGTGCCTGCTTCCATCGCCGCTACCACCTCATTGGTTTCTGCTTGAATGCCTGCAACCAGCTTTTCGATTTCCGCCGTTGCTGCTGCCGATTGCCGCGCTAGCGATCGCACTTCATCTGCAACTACGGCGAAGCCTCGACCCTCTTCCCCAGCGCGTGCCGCCTCAATTGAAGCATTGAGCGCCAACAAGTTCGTTTGAGCGGCAAAGGTGCCAATTAGGTTCACCACTTTGGAAATCTTTTGCGAAGATTCGCCCAAGCGCTTGACTTTTTTGGAGGTTTCTGCGACAGTTTCCCGAATCGCTAGAATCCCGTCCACCGTGCGGTTCATGGCAGCGTCACCCTCCTTCACAATCTGCGTCGCTTGTTGAACCGCAGCTTCCGCTTGTTCGGCATTGGCAGCAACCGCTCGAATCGAGGTGGACATTTCCTGAATTCGATCCAGAGCAGCTAAAATTTCCTCCGATTGCCGTAAAGCTTCTGCCGATAGCTCTTGAACAGAGACTTCATTGCTGCTGGTGGTTGCTGCCACTTGTTTGGCGGCGGTTTGCACCTGGCTAACAATTTTCCGTAAGCTACCGATCGTGGCATTGTAGGAGTCAGCAATCGTGCCAATTTCATCCTCAGTCACCTGCGCCCGAATGGTGAGGTCTCCTTTACTGACAGGATCGACTTCCAGCAGCAGTTCCAGCGCTCGTTTTTGCAGGGCTTCCTTGGCTGACCTTTGCTGTTCGGCATTTGCAGATTGTTGGCGGGTCGCTTCCTCTTGCGCCGCCAGCAAAGTTTGAATCTGTTCCAGCAGCGTCGCTTGGTTGAGGGCAATACCCACTTGAGTTGTCAACTGGGTGAACAAATCGATTTCACCCTTCTGCCAAATGCGAGTCCCCGAACATTGATGAGCAATCATCAAGCCGAATAGCTCGTTATCTACTACGATGGGCACGACCAAGTTGGCTTTGACTTGAAAGCGCTCCAACATTTTAATGTGACACTCGTTCAGACCCGCTTGATAAATATCCTCAATCGCACGAATGCGCCCTTTGTTGTAGCTTCCCCCCTGCGTCTCTTTCAAGCAGGTATCTTCAACTTTGACTCCTTGAGTGGGCATCCAACCCGTCGCTACAGATTCTGCAATTACCGTCCCATCCCAGTTCGCATCGAAGCGATAGACGATTAAGCGATCTGTTTTAAATGCGCGTCGCACCTCTTCGACCGCTGTATTCAGAATGTCTTCCAGCTTCAGAGATTCCCGAATGCGGAGGGTAATCATCGACAAAAGTTGCGATCGCGTAGCTTGAGCTTCTTTCTGTTCCAGATAGCTGATGCGGTCTATCGCCAAACCAACTTGAGTGGACAACTGCGTGCAGATAGCGACTTCAGACTGCTGCCAAGTCCGAGGGGTTGAACACTGCTGGGTACACATTAAGCCCAGTAGTTTGTCACCGCTAACAATCGGGGTGATCACATTGGCTTTGATTTTTAATCGCTCGTACAACTCAACGTGACAAGGGGCGAGATTCGCTTGATAAATGTCATCGATAACAAACACGCGACCTTTGCGGTACAACTCTACCCCCGCCTCTGAGTCGGTGAAATAAGTATCTGCTACTTTCATGTTCATGCAGGTCGGTAATCCGGGCGTCACCGCTTCCGCAACTACATTCCCACTCCAGTCCGGGTTAAAGCGATACAAAAACACCCGTTCCGCATTCAGGATTTGTTGAGCGCCAATCACTGCTTTCTCGAAAACCTCTTTGACATCGAGAGATTCACGAGCGCTGTTGGCAATATCTGCAAACAATTGTGTCAAATTTGCTTCGACTTCTCGCTGTTTGGCTTCCGCTTCCTTCTGTTTGAGGAAACTGATTCGGTCTAAAGCTAAGCCGATTTGAGTAGATAACTGCGAGCAAAAATCTACTTCATACTGCTGCCAAGTCCGAGGAGTAGAACACTGCTGCGTACACATCAAGCCTAATAGTTTGTCACCGCTGACAATTGGGGTGATTACATTGGCTTTGATTTTTAATCGCTCGTACAGCTCAATGTGACAACCTGTAAGATTGGCTTGATAGATGTCATTAATGACAAATACGCGACCCTTGCGATACTTTTCTACACCCACATTCGAGTCGGTGAAGTAAGTATCGGTCACGGTCATTTTCAGGCACGAAGGTAAGCCAGTTGTCACCGCTTCCGCAACAACATCTCCACTCCAATCCGAGTTAAAACGATACAAAAACACTCGTTCTGCATTCAGGATTTGTTGAGCGCCAACAACGGCTTTTTCAAATACTTCCTTGACATCTAGCAACTCACGAGCGCTAGTAGCAATATCAGCACACAGTTGAATGCGCTTAGCTTCAACTTCTTGCTGTTTTGCTTCAGTTTCTTTCTGTTCTAGGAAACTGATTCGGTCTAGAGCTAAGCCGACTTGAGTAGATAACTGCGAGCAAAAGTCTACTTCATACTGCTGCCAATTCCGAGGATTTGAACACTGTTGCGTACACAGCAAGCCTAATAGTTTATCACCGCTGACAATCGGGGTAATCACATTGGCTCTAATTCTTAATCGCTCATACAACTCAACGTGGCAATAAGTCAAACCAGATTGATAAATATCATTAATGACAAATACGCGACCATTGCGATATCTTTCTACCCCCACATTCGAGTCGGTGAAGTAAGTATCGGTAACAGTCATTTTTAGACAGGAAGGCCAACCCGGCATTACTGATTCAGCAACTACATCCCCACTCCAATCTGGGTTGAAGCGATATAAAAACACCCGTTCCGCATTCAGGATTTGTTGAGCGCCAACAACGGCTTTTTCAAATACTTCCTTGACATCGAGAGATTCACGAGCGCTAGTAGCAATATCGGCACACAGTTGAATGCGCTTAGCTTCAACTTCTTGCTGTTTTGCTTCAGCTTCCTTCTGTTCTAAGAAACTGATTCGGTCTAGAGCTAAGCCGACTTGAGTAGACAACTGCGAACAAAAATCGACTTCATACTGCTGCCAATTCCGAGCATTTGAACACTGCTGCGTACATAGCAAACCTAATAGTTTATCACCGCTGACAATCGGGGTAATCACATTGGCTTTGATTTTTAATCGCTCATACAACTCAATGTGGCAACCCGTAAGATTGGCTTTGTAGATGTCATTGATGACAAACACGCGACCATTGCGGTATCGTTCTACCCCTGCGGGAGAGTCGGTGAAGTAGGTATCCGTGACGGTCATTTTTAAGCAGGAAGGCCAACCTGGAGCAATAGATTCCGCGACTATATCTCCACTCCAGTCTGGATTGAAGCGATACAAAAACACCCGTTCTGCTTTGAGGATTTGTTGAGTTCCTTGAACGGCTTTCTCGAAAATTTCTTTGACATCTAACGATTCTCTAGCGCTGGTGGCAATATCGGCACACAACTGTAATCGCTTGGCTTCAACTTCTTGTTGTTTAGCTTCAACTTCCCGCTTTTGCAAATAGCCAATCCGATCTATGGCTAGCCCTAATTGAGTGGACACCTGGGTACAGAAATCGACTTCAGACTGCTGCCAAGTCCGAGGATTAGAACACTGCTGCGTACACATCAAGCCGAGTAGTTTGTCGCCGCTAATCAGCGGGGTAATTACATTGGCTTTGATTTTTAATCGCTCGTACAACTCAATGTGGCAAGGTGTGAGATTGGCTTTATAGATGTCATCAATGACAAAAACGCGGCCCTTCCGATAGAGTTCTACTCCCACCTTGGAAGAGGTGAAGTAGGTATCAGCTACCTTGATTTTCATGCAGGTCGGCAATCCAGGAGCTACGGCTTCGGCAACAACATAACCACTCCAGTCAGGATTGAAGCGATAGATGAATACTCGTTCTGCATTCAGGATTTGTTGCGTGCCTTGAACTGCTTTCTTGAATACTTCGTGAATATCAAGAGATTCTCTGGCACTGGTAGCAATATCAGCACATAGTTGTAATCGCTTGCCTTCAACTTCTTGCTTGCTTAATAAGTCTTTAACTCGTGCTACCAAGTTATTGAAGCTGACAGCTAGAGTTTGCGTTTCAGTAGTCCCGCGAGGTTCAACGTAGGCATCCAAATTTCCGGCAGCAACCTGCTCTGATGTACCCGTCAATTCTTTCAAAGGAGCAGACCAGCGGCGTGCTAAACTCACCACAATGCCTGCACCTACAGCTCCCAAGGAAAGAAAAATTAGGACAAAAATTAGTCCATGCTCATTTCCAGCGGCAGCAATTTCCGAAAGCTCAATTGAGGTGACACTGACCAAATCGATGCCAGGAACTGCGGCAAGGCTATACTTTCTGCCGTCCCGATCGAATGAAGTACTCAGAACTAATTGTCCCTCTTGGCGAACGTAAGGGACAATGGTAAGTCCCTGGAGTTGACCTGTAGTGGCTACGTAGCTTGGTTTTTTCCCAAGGGGAGCGTTTTTCCCAAAATTAGCCTTTTGTACTTCTAGTTCGGCTAACAGAGCTGTGGCTGTTTGTAAAACCGCATCGCCACCCAATACTTCTTTTTGAGCGATCGCGCCATTAGATGTAATGGTACTAATCACGGCTTTGCTTGCCGGAGCCAAAATCTGAATTTTTTCAGTGTTACTCAGTCCCACATGCTCCAACGGCACCGCTAGTTCGTCAAAGTTAGCAGCACGCGCAACATCAATAGTTAAGGAATTTTCTGCCAAAGACGACGAAATCAAAGCATCCTTGACCTTTACGCCAGCCAAGTTGGAGGATAGCATCGCGTCATTCCATAATTTCGTCTCGGTGCGCCCAGATGCTTGATAATTCGTCATCCCCCAGCTCACGATACCTGCGATCGCTAGCGGTGCTAGTACCACAGGTAAGATTGTCCTCAACAATTGGCTGCGGAGCGTGGGGCTTTTAGATAGATTCAGTTGTGGAGGCGGCGGGTTAATGTGGTCTTGCTCTGTTTGCTCTAGCTGCTCTTTTCCCTTGTTCTCTACCTTTTGCTCAAGATTTTGAGAGCCGTTTAAATCTTGTTGGTTCGGAATGAGCTTAAGAGGAGGGGGTTGATGGCTAACACCTGTCTTGCGACCCCGGAGACGACGCTTAATATTGGCTTTTGTTGTATCTGATTGAGGATCGGAAGGCGTCTTCATAGTTTAAACTTTGCTAAAGGTAGATGAGTGTGGCGAGTTGAGTTGATTAAGGGATACAGATAGAGGTTAAAAAATTGAAATTCCAGACCCAAAGAAAGACATCTGGATATTCAAACAGCCATTCAAACTTCTGGCTTAGGCATTCCAGCCATGATGGATTCTCCCTCTAGAACCACCAGTATTTCACCATTTGATTTCAGCCAATATCCCCGTAAAAATGGCACCAATTCCGGGGTGACAGATGATTGTGGAGGAGATTGAATTAAATCTGGATCGCAGCTTTCGATGTCTTCGACTCGATTCACTACCAATCCCAGCATCTTTTTTCCTGTGATTTGGCTACCAGTTCGCTGTTTACCAAGGATTTGCTGTTCCCCATGAATCACAATGACTGTGTAGGTTGATCGGTTAATTGCCTGTAAGTATAAGGGAGTCAGCCCTACCAAATGACCGAGATCCGCAATCCATAAAATCTCACCGCGCCAGTTATAAACTCCCATCACCCAAGCTGGCATATGAGGAATGGGGACAATCTGACTAACTGGAATTGTCAGCACCTCTGTCATTTGGTGCATGGGGAATAGTGCGGTAATGTCAGGAAAAAGATGAAACCGCAAAAATTGCTCTCCCACGACTGCTTTATGTTCTGCGGTTGGGATTTCAAATTGTTGAATCAAAGCTTTGTTGCCAGACAAAAATTCAGATTCCATTGCTTGTCTCTTGACGGTGCTGACGAAGATTTTTCCTAACCTTTAATTAATTGATTAACAGTACGCAGTAGTTCCTCTTGATCGACTGGTTTTGGAATGTAGGCATCTGCTCCTTGTTTCATGCCCCAAAATTTATCCATATCAGTGCTTTTGGTGGAACACATCACGACTGGAATTTTGCTGGTTTCTGCATCTGCTTTGAGTTCGCGGCAGAGTTCAAAGCCGCTACGACCGGGCAATACAACGTCTAAAATGATCACATCAGGTTTATGGCTACTGATTTTTTCTAAGGCTTCTTCTCCAGTATTTGCTGTTAAAACATTTAACCCACCTCGTCGCAAGCAGCTAGCAAAAGTTTCCCTTTCAGTTAGGGTATCTTCAACGATTAAAGCAGTATGCATTGTATTAAGGCTCCTAGGAAAAACAAAAATCAACTGACCACGAGGGAACTGTTTTTGAGGTGCTTGAGGTACTTGTTGGTTATCGCTAGCACCTTTTCTGCATCGACTGGTTTCCCCATGAAATCTGAAGCTCCGACAACCTTAGCTCGGACTCGGTCAATGATACCGTCATTTCCTGTCAAAATAATAATTGGGGTATCTCGGAAAGCAGAAACTTTACGCAATTGGGTACAAATTTCATAGCCGTTCGTATTGGGCATTACCAAGTCTAAAAAGATGATATGAGGTTTGCGGTTTAATAAAGTAGCGATCGCTCGCATCGAATCTGGTACTGCCAAAAATTGATACCCGGCTGACGTAAGAATCTTTTCCATATTTTTGCAAACCAACGGGCTATCATCCACACAAGCAATGAGTGGTTTTCGAGTTGCCGCTTGAGCGGGTGTTTTGCCTGAAGAAGTCGGAGGATTTTTAGCAGTTAATTCTGAAGAAGTCGGGGAAACCGGATTTGCTAAATCAGGAATATCATTTAACTCTACTAATCCAGTTTCAAGGTAAGGCAATAGAGATCGGGTTACTTCCGCAACATTGCGCTTAGTTTGAACTGCAATATCTCGTAAGGTTCTTTGCCCATCTAATAACAATGTCAGAGATTTATAAACGGTAGGCGATGTTTTTTGTTGGAGTTGTTCTGGTTGCTTGATCGATGGCGCTCGATTGGGAAGCACATCAGAAATTTTAGCGATTTTCCAGGCTTGCCAAATTTCTTGAGTTTTCGCGATCGCTTGTTCGGCATCAATCAATAACAACTGGGGGGCTAAGGCATTTTCTTGCTTGATTTGTAATGCTTTTGGTACTTCTTGAGTAATGTCAAACAATAATTCAAGAACAATGCCTTGAATTATTTTTACAACTTGTTCACGGGTAATTTTTTGCTGCTTCAGCCATAAACATAACAAATAATATTCTCGACAGTTTTTGCTAAGATCGGAAGAAGTTTCAGAAATATCAGTTTGTAAACTAAGTTGATTCGGACTAACATTAGAACAATTTATTCCTAAATGTCTTTGCCACCTTCTAACTGGATGAGTTCCTCCAGTTGCGTACAAAATCCGACCCAGGTAGAAGTAAAGAATCCACTCTCGCCCCAAAGTACCTTTCAGGAACAGCCGCCCACTAAAGCGAGCTTCCTTCAAAGTAGTCAGCTTGCTAGCAAAAGCAGTAATCGTCATAGGTTGGGCGGTCATAATTCTTGATTCCTTCTTGCAAAGTTCGCTTGACTTTAGCGAAAACCAGAGTTTACATTTATAAATATTTCTGATAAAAAAGCCTATTAATTTAATTAATAGCACTATATAGAAATAACAAGTCTCAGTAATTTTACTGAAATATTTTTAGAATTTTAGGCGTTCCGTAAATTTACGAAACCCCCCTATTTTAATAATTTTTATTAAGATACGAGCAAACAATTTGATTTCGCTTTGATAATAGTAAACTGAGTCTTAGTTGAGTAAACAATTAAGATAGTTTATTGAGCATAAAACGGAATAAAAAATCCCCCAGGTTGATGCAACTTGGGGGATTTGATCCAAAAGCAGCCTGCTATTGGGTATTAGGAATTAGCCTGCCGCAGGGATAAGTTGCTACAGGTTGTTCAGAAGCATTTTCGACAACAGCGGCAGGAATTTCATCGGAAGGCTGGGTTTTTGCTGCTTGATAGTCCGTCCGCAATTTTGAGAACATCTCTTCTCGACGATCGTACAAGCGCTTCAGGGGGCGGGGCTGACATTGGTTCATCACGTAGGCGGCGATGAGAGGTAGGGCAATTGTGCTGTCGGTGTAACAGACAATGGTGCTAGGTAACTCTTCGGGGTCAATCTTGCCCCAGCTAACGGCTTCGCTGGGTGTTGCACCAGAGAGTCCGCCGGTATCAGGACGCGCATCGGTGACTTGTACGAAGTAATCGTGACCTCGTTCCTCTAATCCCAACACTTCGTGAAGTTGCGGTTGAGTTTGCAGCAGGAAGTTTTTGGGACTACCACCGCCAATAATCACGGCGGCGCTTTTGCCTTCTACGTCTGGGTTGCCGGTTTCACGAGCGCAGTAGGCGATCGCAGCTGTCTCATTCACATCAATGGCTGGATCTAACACTAAGTTTGAGCCTTCCAAGGACAATGCTGCTACGTTCATCCCAATCGAACTATCTCCGGGAGAAGAAGTATAGATGGGGACACCACATTCATAAGCTGTCGCCAATAAGCAGGAATTTTTCACTCCTAACTGCTTTTCCACTTCCCGAACATACTTTCCAAGCAGGTAGTGAAATTCAGCAGTTCCCATCCGCTTTTGGAACGGTTCTGCTTGCAAAATCTTTCGGATGAAGGCATCAGTTTCCAGCAGCACATCGTAGCCAAAGATAATGTCATAAATGCGAATGGTGCCTTCTTCGCGCAGTTTCACATCATCTGCAAACGGATTCCCTGCGTAAAGGTCGAAACCCAGCCCGAAATGCATATCGTGGTAAAGATTGGCACCCGTACTGATCATCCAGTCAATAAAACCGTGGCGAATCAGGGGAGCCAAAATTCCCACACCCATCCCAGCGGGGGTCATCGCGCCTGATAGGCTGACTCCGACGGTGACGCCCTCGCGCATGACCTCTCGGCTGAGCAAGTGACACATTTCCCGCAGACGAGCTGAGTTGTAGGCGCTGAAGTAACCATCAATTAGATCGACAACATTAATTGCTGTCGGCATGGGGGCGGGTGCGATTTTGTTACCGGGCAGTTGTGACATTTTTTACTTTTAAAAGAATGAACCGCATTGTCAACTATAACCAGCAAAAGCAAGTCAGAAACCCAACTGGAGCAGGAAAAATATAAGTGTGGGGAAAAGATAAATGAGCGCTAGAGCGATCGCACTCATTGCATCCTCACGCAGATAATTTTGTCGGGTGAGCAGCGAGCGCGATCGCGCCATCCCTTATCTGATTGAATTCTACTCAGTATCGGTGGGGTCTTTTTGCCCTTACAGCACTTAGGATTTTTTCAGGCGATCGCTACCTTGTCTTAAATAATTTCTTTTATCGCAGCCGAGTAAGAATTATAGGCAGTATCCCCAAAGCAAACGAAAATCGCCTGCTCTATCGAGGTAGTGCGCTCCAAAAACTTCTTCACTTCAGTTACAGCAATTCTAGTGGCGCGTTCTATCGGGAACCCATAGACACCCGTGCTAATAGCTGGGAAGGCAATGCTGCGTATCTCGTATTGCTCCGCCAAAGCCAGAGAATTGCGATAACATCTAGCTAGCAGCTCATCTTCCTGGCGATCGCCCCCTCGCCAAATTGGGCCAACTGTGTGGATTATCCACTCGGCGGGGAGATTGTAACCTTTTGTAATCTTTGCTTCACCCGTGGCACAGCCCTTCAACTGGCGACATTCTGACAACAATTCTGGTCCAGCGGCGCGGTGAATTGCCCCATCGACGCCGCCACCACCGAGTAAGGAGGTATTCGCTGCGTTGACGATCGCATCTACCTTTTGCTGAGTTATATCACCTTGAACGATTGCAATTTTGCCTAAAATCATGGGATTTTTTTCCTTAGCACAAAAAACTGACCAAGACCGGCTGAGTCATAATTGCCATCATAGGGGTGTTGCAAAGCTCCCTGCGGGGATCGCAAAAGCGATCGCCACAATTCGATAAATCTCAAATTTTTGTAAACTGGAAAAAGGTCATTCTCATGGCTTTAATCCAGAGAAGGATTTTGTCTCAGTCCAGTCAATATGACAAGATGGCAAGCAATCTTTCCTCTCGCAATCCACTTAGAGTTCAATCAGCATCTCAGAGCCAGCACCATAATCATTGGTCTAACTTTGAGGAAATGTTGCAACGGCTTCATGCAGAAGGTTTGTACATTCATCCCGATCATCTGGCAGAATTTCTGCTGGCGCATGGTATCCCTGTAAACCTCCGCTATGTACCCGAACATTTGAAGAGTAAAGCGGTTTTCATTAACGAGAACTATCAGGGCGATATGGCTCATTTAGTTGAAGAACCCGATGCTACTTCCAGCCAGTTTCCGTGGTTGAATTAAGACCAGATAATCGCTAATGGCTAATCGCTCGTGGCTAATTGTTAATAGTTATGGGCGATTAGCGATCGGCTCTCAATTAGATATGTAAAATCAAAACTTTGATTTCTCCTCAGCAAGGGGAGAGATTTAATTTAGCAGTTTATTTATATCTATTTACTGATAATAGTTGTGCTACAAATTGCACATAATTTTAAATTCGTTCACATAGGCAGGGTAACACGCACAATGGTTTTTTGAGTGGGAATACTCTCAATTGATAATTCGCCAGCGTGTAGTTCGGCTAGGCGTTTAGCAATGAGCAAGCCCAAACCAGAGCCTTGCTGTGAAGCGAGTTTGCGCTCAAATCGCATATAGGCTCCAATTGTCGCAATTTGCTCTGGTGTCATCCCCTGTCCGAAGTTGCTCACGGACAGTACAAAAGTGCTATTTTTACATCGAGTGGCAACGCGAATTGCGGTGTTGGGAGACGAAAATTTACAGGCATTATCGATTAGTTCTTCCACAATTTTTCGCAATTTTGGCTCTGAAATTAAGACGGCAGCTTCTTGGAGGTCTAATTCCAAATCCATTTCCCGACAAACTTGCTTGGCTTTTTTAATCGCCGCTTCTGCGATCGCGCTCTTCGCTGAATCAGTTCGGCTGTTTTGTCTAAGATCCGCTATCTGAAGCGGATCGGTTCCGATTAGCTCTAATTGAGCGAAGAGTAAAAAATTCTGGACTAACTTAGATAAACGTTCCGCAGAGGTACGAATATCGACTGCCATTTCTAGAATTTCTTGCGGTTCTAGGGAGTCGGCTTCATCAATTAACATTTGCGAACAACACAAAATGCCATTGAGGGGAGTATGGAGTTCGTGAGGGAGGGAGAAAGAGATATTGCTGCGTAAATCATCGAGTTTTTTTTGCGAATGTCGCTCAATCGCCGCCTGTTTTTCCATCCTCGCTGCGATCGCTCCCAGTAATTCCGCTCTCGTAAATGGCTTGGTGAGGTAGTCGTCTGCACCCAATTCCATCCCTTGACGCCAATCGGTTTTCGCTGCTTTGGCAGTGAGAAAGATAAAGGGAATCGTTGCCGTGACAGGGTTAGAGCGAAGTGCCTTCAGAACGCCATAACCGTCGAGTTCCGGCATTAGCGCATCGGAGAGAATTAAATCGGGGATTTCTGCTTGAGCTAACTGCAACCCTATTTGACCATTTTCGGCTGCAATAGCGTCAAATCCCTCTGCTTCTAACAACTCCAGAATGTTCTCTCTGATAGATATTTCATCTTCAATTACCAGAATCTTTGCCATATCAGCGATCGCCTAGCAGGTAAGCAATTAAAAATTAAAAATGTCAGCTCCCAGGACTGCAAACAAGATGTTCGCTAGGATTGTCCAAATTCAATGCACAACAACCGAGCAGCTTTAATAAGGTTTGAGTATGTTCGGGGCACTTTCTTCTATACACCCAAACTTTCCTTTTAAATAAAGACTTTAGACTTTATCTTGCAAGAAAGCTTACCTTAGCACGGGCGGGTAGACCTTGCCTCTACAGCACTCTTCAGGGGTAGTCTTACTTTAAATTTAGTTCCCACACCCACTTTACTCTTAACGGTAATCTCACCCCCGTGAAGATCCACACACTTCTTAACGATTGCTAATCCTAAACCAGTTCCAGGGATGTTGCCGACATTCGCGGATCGATGAAATGCTTCAAATAAGCACTGACGCTCTTGCAGAGGAATCCCAATTCCTTTGTCTTCAATTTGGAAGACGATTGCATCTTTTTGTTGGGTAATTTCAAATCTGACTGGACTCCCTTCAGGTGAATATTTTATCGCGTTTGAAAGGAGATTGCTAAGAATATGTCGCAGCAATTTTTCATCTAGACTAAAGGAGGTAGATTTGCAATGATTAATCAAGTTAATTGCACGGGAATTGCCTTCATTCAGTTGCAATTCTTTCACTAATTCAATACAAAATTCTTCTAGATGCAGCGGTTCAGGTTTGAAGTCCGACTGTCCGGCTTCGGCTTTACCAATGATTAATACATCATCAAGCAGTCCAATCATGTGCTTAACAGCGATTTGAATGCGATGCAGGTGGATGAGTTTTTTCTCTTCAGACCAATTGTTACTGTAATGTTCCAATAATTCGGCAGAAGAGAGGATCGTACTCAGGGGAGTGCGGAATTCGTGGGAAGTCATGGAGATAAAGCGGGATTTTAGGTCGCCGAGTTCTTTTTCTCGCTCAAGCGATGCTCGCAGTTCTTCTTCTAATTGCTTTCGTTTGGTAATATCAATTCCTACTGTGACAGCCGCTTGATCTTGGTTGTATTTCTGCGCCACCATAAGATAATTTTTGATATTGCCGTCAACTTCTGCGGTCACTTCCTGAGAGGTTGTTTTCGTCGGGGAAGCAAAGAATTGCTCCACAAATTCACTAAAGTTGGGGCTACTGTCAAAACAGCTAAGTTCCTGACCGACAAATTCCTCTGAAGACAAGTTAAAGGATGCAGCTAAATGCTGGTTGACGCCCAGGTATTGTAAATCCGAGCTAATCCAGGAGACAAATCCAGGCACGGCATCTAAGACGGCTAAAAGTTGGTTTTTTGCCTGTTGCAGCGCCAATCCCATTTGCTTATAGGCTGCCATTGTAATTTCATGCACCTCTGACTGAGCCAGCAGAAGTTGATGCACGTCTAACAATTTATAAATTCCGGGTGCTGTTTGTACGATGATTGGTTCATAGATCAATTCAGGCGAGCGCTTCAAAGACTCCCGCACCGCTGCGGTAATGGAAGTATAACTGGGAAAAACTAGAATTTCGGTATGGTTAAATTGATAGAGCGATCGCAAACTTCGTTTCGACAGTAACTCCAAGCTGTAACGACGGCTCAGATATTCAAAAAAACGCCTGCGACTGATCATCCCGACTAGTTGGTTTTTATCCATGAGGATTAAACCCGGTAGTAGCGGTTTTTCCTCGAAAAGCCTGAGAACCTCTGCGGCTGTGTGGTTGTATTCAATGCAAGCCTCATACAGGGTTAATCCCTGCAATGTAGACTCCAAATTCAGATTAAGTTGCTCTGCACCTTGTTCAGAAGAGATTGATAAGGTTAAAGACATAAATCTTAAAAGAAGGTAAGTAAATTTATACTGAAATCAGTGTTGCTGAATCTATAGGCAAAATGGAAGGGGGGTTATGCCCTCTGTCTTGAAGTGATGACTGGGAGCGATTCCCTGCAATTAGAAGGAATTGCCGATGGCTTATCCTGATGCATATCCCTTTGGGGCTATTTTAATAGGTGTGAAAGTTTTTTCTAGGCAGACTTGATGACAACTCCTACCCCGACTGATTTAAATAAAAATTTAGAATCTGCTGACTTACTGGAGACAGAAACATCATCACTAACTCCAGAACAATACCAGCGCAAGATGCAGCGGCGCAAGGAAGTTCAAGAGCAGCGGGTGGCAAAGGCATCTCAGGAGAAAGGCTTAATTATTGTTAATACAGGCAATGGCAAGGGAAAAACCACTGCTGCTTTGGGAATGGTAATGCGATCGCTTGGTCACGGCTATCGAGTCGGGATCGTACAATTCATTAAAGGAGCCTGGGAACCCGCTGAGAAAGCTGTCCTCGGTCGCTGGGAAGGTCAGCTAGAGTTCCACGCGATGGGAGAAGGCTTCACTTGGGAAACTCAAGACCAACAGCGAGATATCCAGAAAGCGCATCAGGCTTGGGAAACTGGACTCAGCTTTATCCGCAATCCTGAATTTAAGCTAGTGCTGTTGGATGAAATCAACGTAGCTTTAAAACTCGGTTATTTGAGCGTTGAGGAAGTGCTAGCTGGTTTGGAGGAAAAACCTGCGGATTCTCACGTTATTCTCACCGGCAGAGGTGCCCCAGCAGCCCTGATTGAGCGAGCCGACTTGGTAACAGAAATGACTCTTGTTAAGCATCCGTTCCGGGAACAGGGCGTCAAAGCGCAGCCAGGAATCGAGTTTTGAAGTTCAAAAAATCAAGAAACCCGTTTTCTTCAAGAAAACGGGTTTTTAGAGGAGTTAATTGTTTTTTGGTGATTAGTCCTTGGTTAGTAGCAACAAACTACTGACAACTACCTTGATTTGCACCGCCAAAGCTTACTAATTGTTAGAAGTTAACTTTACAAGCGTTCAAGATTTGCTGGTCGTTAGCGCTAATTTTGTTAATTGGGTGATAGCCCTGGAGCCGTAAACTATCTTCAATGGGCAACCGACTATCGGCAGAGGCGACTGGGGGGGCTTCGCTGAGGGCTATTGAGTGAGAATAGGTTGTACTGTCGTAGGGATCTTGAACGGTTAGATTGATTTGCTGTGCCCCAACCTTGCCGGAAAAACAACTATATTCTGAGGAAGGCATATAAAACGCACCCCTTACCTTTCCCTGACGCGCCTCAAATACTATATATTCTTGACCAATCTCTTCTGTCTTTTGGGAGCTACCATACAAATAAATACCGTCAGCCACTGAAGTGTCTGATGCTGGCATTTGTGCAAGGGAAACGGAATTTGTGCCAACGATTCCCGTCTTACTGAAGGATGTTGGTGCTTGCAATGCAACTGTACTGGTTGCGAAGCTCATCGTTAGAAGTAATCCTAGGGCAGGTACTTCAAGCGGAAGCCGAGACATAAACTGCTGATAAAACTTGTTAAGCACCGTTTTTTCCCCCCTAGCAATTACGAGCAGACACCCTCAAGCATCTAATTAAAAAGTACCTAATTCCTTAGGTGTAAAGCTTCACCCATTTGAATGAACCGTAGGTCATCCGAAAGGAGTTTTTTTTGTTAAGACAAGCAACGCATTCATCTTTGATTCCCGGTTATTAAATTGCCTCCTAAAATCAAAATGCGTATTTATACTCACTTTATTCACCCGTTTTATGAGCTTTCCCAAATCTGGTCAGTGTGGGCTTGTCTGTAGTACTTGTTCCTTAACTGTGGATGACTTCACTGGCACCCGTTCGAGTTCCCGAACTGCTTTACGAAACTTTACAAAAATATAAAAAAAGAGCAGTAACAGATTTTAGATGTCTACAAAAAACTTCAACAGGTAGACACATCTACTCGACAGGGGCTAAAAGCGGGGATTGAAATGACTGAAAAACCCGCCCTTACTTAGCTGTAAGGACGGGTTTTAGGAGCGATCGCTATAGGATGATGTGGGAGGCAGGAGCATAGCGGCTCAATCCCGCCTCTACAATTAACTAGCAGCGATATACTCGCGGACATTCGCCTGACGACGGCGCAGATGGGCGAGGGCTTGGTGTTCTAGCTGGCGTACCCGTTCGCGGCTGAGGCTTAGGCGTTCGCCGACTTTTGCTAGAGATAGCTCGTTACCATCTTCCAAGCCAAAGCGCAGAGTTAGCACTTCCCGCTGCTGTGGGGTTAGTTCTGCCAGAAGATCGTCCAGGTCTTGCCGCAGCGACTCCTGAGTCATATAATGGTCAGGGGTTGGCCCTTCGTCTTCCAGAAGGTCTTGCAGTTCGGTATCCTGGTTATCGCCAACGCGCACATCCAGAGAAATTGGTTGACGGGCGATATTCAAGTACTCGCGGATCAACGCGGGTTCTAAGTCTAGCGCCTTAGCGATTTCACCGGGGGTAGCACTGCGACCAAGCGTCTGAGCTAGTTCCCGTTGCACCCGCTTAATTTTATTAAGCTTTTCGGTGATGTGGATGGGCAAACGAATCGCACGGGCTTGTTGAGCGATCGCGCGAGTAATCGCTTGGCGAATCCACCAGTAGGCGTAGGTCGAAAACTTGTAACCGCGCATCGGGTCAAATTTCTCGACGCCGCGTTCCAAGCCGAGAGTACCTTCCTGAATCAAATCCAGGAATTCCATGTTACGCTTCTGGTACTTCTTCGCGATCGCGACCACTAGACGCAAGTTAGCTTCTATCATCTTGCGCTTTGCCCGCGTTCCCAGTTTGATTATCCGGTCGAGTTCGGGTTCACTCAAGCTAACATGGTCTGCCCACTCTTGATGAGTTGGTTCTCGCTGCAATGTCTCAGCCAAGGTCTCCTTCGCCTCCAGCAGCGCCATCATTTGCTGCACCTGCTTGCCGAAGACAATCTCTTGTTCGTGGGTCAGCAGGGGCACGCGCCCAATCTCATGGAGATAGGTGCGAACCATATCAGCCGTAAACGTGGGTTGTTTAGTCGTCTTTTTTAGGGTGTTGGCAGTGGGCATGAGTGAGTGGTGACTCCGTAAACAAGCAACAATTCTGTAGCAGGGGTTGACCTTAGCGGGAGATTGCCAGCTCTTACAATGAGAGTAGCTAGGTCAATTAGTGGAACACATCCTGCAAAAGTTGTAAAGATCGCCTACCCAATTGAATAGGCAAACATAACACACAAAAAGCTAATCGTCAAACCTTTCGGCTGGGGGATGCCTTAAAGAGCTGGTATCGACCCCCATTTAGCCACTCCTGATAGGTAATAAAGGCTAAAAAGTCAAAGTCGGTATGAGTTTGTTTTACATTTCTATCGTATCACTAATGATAGACGACGCTCCAGGTTGAAAGGTTCATCCGATTGGGTTAAACTTGCTGCTCTGGCAAATTCCTGTTAACCCTTGAGTACCACCCGGAAAATCATTAGCTAAAAGCGTCCTATCTGTGTCCTATATATATAATCATCCACGGAAAACCCTTCAACGGGTACTCTAGTCGTTGTGGGATAACCGAACTATTTTTGCCTAGAAGTCCGTAGTCAATAATCCAATGACTATTGACTACGGATTAAAAACCACGATCAAAAACCAATATCAGCTTTAGCGGCTTCAGCCGCAGCGAACACTTCATCGTCTGGCATCTCTTCCCAGCAAGTATCGCCAATTTCTCTGTAGAACGTTTCATCGTAAGGACGAGTCCTTACCACCACAGGCATTGGAACCGCGTGACCCAAAATTAAAGCTTGTTGCTTAGAATCCAGCTTTGCCAGAACGGAACGCAGACTCATCCCGCCAGAGACGCCAGTAAAAATAGCGTCGATGTCTTTGTCATCGTTTAGCAAAGCCGTGATGCGGGTACCAATCTGGGACATCACCTCATTATCAATTCCAGAGGGACGCTGATCTACCACCAGAAGGGTGACAAAGTATTTTCGCATCTCGCGGGCAATCGTACCAAAAATGGTACTTTGCACGATGGCGGAGTCAAGGAAGCGGTGGGCTTCTTCTATCGTAATGACTAGCTGCTGAGGACGATCGATCGGGTTCTTGGTCTGCAAAAACAATTCAGACTTGCTTACATAAGCTTTGTGAATGCGGCGGGTGATCATATTTGTCACCAGCATATAGGAGAGCATATCTGACTGAGAACCAAACTCAATCACCACGTGCTGACCTGCATCGAGGCATTGCAAAATTTGATTAACGTAGTTGTGGGGACAGGCAGTTCGCAGATATTTGAGATTTTCCAGGCGCATCAGCTTACGCTGCAACGCCATAATTGAACCCTTATGACCCTTCTTCTCCTCGCAGAACAGCTGGATTTCCTCGTTGGTCATATTCAACAGTTGGACAATCCAGGAGTTGCCAAACTCGGCGTGCAGAATATTGGCATTGTCCAAAGCTGCTTCGGAAAGACCTAACTCATTCCGCACCAGCATGATGTCTTGGACTTCGATTTGGTCGTAGCTGAGGTACAGTTCCTGAGAGTCACGCACCCCGCGCCGCTTGGTAGATTGGGGGTCAAGGGTGTAAATTTGCACCTGTCCTGGGAATAGCTGCCGCAAGCCTTTGACAGTGCTGAAGTGTTTGCCTTCGCGGACAGCTTCCCAGCCATATTCCGAGTGCATATCAAAAATTAAATTGACCGCTGCCTGCCTGCGGATGATGCCAGATAAGAGTAAGCGGGTGAGAAAGGATTTGCCGGTGCCAGATTTCCCGAAAACGCCGTTGCTGCGTTCCACGAATCGGTGTAAATCCAGACATACGGGCACATCCATATCCAAAGGTTGACCGATGGCGAAGTTGCACCGAGTGGGGTCATCTTCCCAACCGAAGACGGCGCGGAAATCGCGTTCCGTCGCATCATAAACCTGGCTGAAATGACTGGGAATGGTCTTAACGGGCATCAACTCCATCTCACTATCAGCACTGCTTTGTAGTTGAAACGATCCCAGAGTTGCACCGTTGGATTTGCCGTTGGAGTTAGGATTTTCGGCACCCACCACATAAGCGCCTACTGACTTTGTTGCTTCTCGTGTCAGCATTAACATCGGCGTCAGATTGATGGTGCCATAGGTGCCACTCCCTGCTAGAACCGCTTGCAAAAAAGTGTCCTCTGGACTGGGAGGGTTGGCAACAATTCGCTGACTGGAGGTGCCCAGCGAAACGTCTGTGAGCATACAGAAGAAATCTGAACGGGCACCTTTGACTACCAGAAATTTGCCAACCCGCATATCCTCTACAGAAATATCGGGATGTAGTCTTACTTCTAGTCCCTGACTGAGGGAGCCTTGAATTACCGACCCTAATGGCATTTCCATAATCGCTTCTGGAGTCTTTTTAGTGTTGCTTCAGAACACTTAGGCATCCAAAGTTTACCCTAATTCTCGGAGCCTAACTATTCGCTCAATCTTAGATTTTGGATTTTTCAACCAATCCAAAATCTAAAATCTCAAATGGATTGCCTAATCTATCTCAATTGATGTTGGCGTTGAGCCTGTGGCTCCGGCGGTTGTGTTGGCACTTAGGGGTTTGCGATAATCGGCATAAAGGCGATCGCGCCAGTTGAAAAATGTCTCGTAAGCGCTACGGTCAGCCAAACCAGGGATTCCTTTGCCTCTAAGGGTTTCGGGAAGGTCAAGATAGGGGCCAGAGGGAAATTTAATCAGCATACTTAGCCCAGCGACGGCAAAATCTGCCAAGGTTGGATAGTCGCCGACTAAGTAAGGGCTTTCCAATAGTAGCAGGGATAGGCTCTCTAGGTCTTGCTGAAGATCCTCTGTCGCCGCTTGTACGGCATCGGGGCCGTATCCGACGCCAAGACCCAGGAGATTCAGCACTTCACCAGGCAGTGCCCCCACGAGAGTCTTGAGAGCATCTGGCGTATTGCTGGGTAAAATCGAGGTGCGGAAGTTCTGATTTTGGCTGAGTGCCCCAAACAACACCTTACGACTTTTGGAACCAATAGATTCATCTGCCCAGGCTTCGATCAGTAAGCACAGTCCCTTTTGTTTTGGGTCAATTGGGATCAGGGGGCGGTCGGGATATTGCTTATCGAGGTACTTAGCGATCGCTGTCGAATCAGCAATTACTGTATTGCCATCCTTCAGGACGGGTACCTGTCGTTGACCAGACATCCGGAACAATTCTACCTGTCCCACTCCTGGCGTCACCTCGATTTTGCGGTAGGGCAGACCTTTATAATCCAGCAGCAGTCGCACTTTTTCGGAGTAGTGGGATAGCTCAAATTGGTACAACTCCAGCATTTTTTATCTCCTTCTATTTTTAAGTAACACTGTTAATCTAACGTTTTTAGCCTACTATTGTTATTATTTGCATCGCTGGAACTAAAAGCAAAAGTTATTGTTTTTGGGCAGTTACACTTATTGAATTACTTATTTTTACTGATAAAAAATCTAACTTGGAAAATTACAATTTTACCAAATTAAAAAATTAGTTCAAATGGCTTTATTTCTATTCTTAATGAAAAATGATCGAATCGGCTCTATTAAATGCAGCCAAATAACGACGGCTGTAACACAAAATAGACCCAATAAAAATACCCCAGGCTAAGCTGGGGGTGCTTTCTAAATGCTAGATGGTAATAAAAGGGAACCCTTAATTAAGCTCTCTGGCGAGTTAACAAGCCCCACAGGAATAGCAGAACCATTGCGCCTAGAACAGCAAAAGCAATACTCGGTACTGTCAACGCTCCGTAGGCTGCGCCTCCCGATGACCCCAGTAAAACTTGTCCTAAATAACCACCAACCAAGGCACCTAAAATACCTAATACCATTGTGGCGAGGATACCGCCGCCTTGATGACCGGGATAAATAGCTTTAGCAATCGCACCTGCAATCAGACCTAAAACAATCCAAGCAATAATTCCCATTTTTTTGCTCCGTTCTTATTAATGTTTTTTGTTGATGTTGTTATCTTTTTGTTGTTATTAGAATAACAAGCTGGCTTAATTGTCCACCTCTATCAGAGGGTATAATCAAAAGGCATAGATAATGAAGCTATTGCTTAAGTTTGTTTATATATAAAGAAGTAGTATTTCCAGTTAATTAACTCGATTGCAATAAATTTTGGCTGACTGAGGGCGGTTGAAGCCAGAAACGGCAATCATGACTCAACTCGCCCAGTGGAGAGGGCGGTGCTAGCCTCAGCAAAGCGGAGAACAAAGCTTTATTTAGTCAGACGCGCGAACTTTTTACTCCCCTAACAGAAAGTAGGCAGGAGGGAGAAAAGTCGGAATCGCTCCGAGACAGGAATGGTTTCTGCCTAGATGAGCGTAGGTAAACGTAGGCGCGATCGCAACAAAATTCTCCTTTTAGTCTGAAGAGCATACCAGCCGCCTTGCAACCTCTAACTCTTAACAAGCCGCCACGAAGAAAGCTAACGCTGACATTCTTAATAAGAAATAAGTTGCACCTTTTCGCCTATTTAGCTACTTAGATTGTTCAATCCCCCTGTGTTGTCCCGGTTTCCCCATCGGTTGGCAGAGGAACTCACACTTTAGGCAGAGGTAAACATATGTAACAAAATGTGAACTTAACTAAGTCTAAGTTTTTAGGGAAACCCTTAGCAATGACCAATCAAAAACGCAACAGTTTGATTAAACAACTGGCTAGCCTGATGGGAGTTATCGGTGCTAGTACCCTTATGGGTCTGCCAGCTGGTGCCCAGGTGAATCCCAACCCTGAAATTCTTCAATCAGACGTTTTCAGCAAGCCGCCCTACAATCGCGATCGCAGCGCTCAGTCAACCCCAAGAACTGTACCATCCCCTACCGCTATCCCTAGCCAAGGCGCTCAGCCGAAGCCGTCTTCGACCGACCGGATGATGCAATCCCCCAGCAACAGCACTCAGCCCCCTGCTACAGAAGGGATGATGCAATCCCCCAGCAACAGCACTCAGCCCCCTGCCACAGAAGGGATGATGCCAGCCCCCGGCGAAGGTCCTGACCCGGCTGCTACACAAGGGACGATGCCTTCAAGTAGCAACTTGGTTGCGCTTGCTGCCCAAAATGGTTCATTCAAAATTCTGACTGCTGCTTTGGAAGCCGCAGGTTTGACCGAAACCCTCGAACAACAAGGACCGTTCACGGTTTTTGCACCGACTGATGCAGCATTTGCAGCTTTACCCGAAGGCACTGTCGAAAAGTTACTGCAACCAGAAAATAAAGCGATGCTGGTTCAGATTTTGACCTACCACGTCATTCCCGGCAAAGTGAGTTCTTCCCAGTTGAAATCTGGAGAAGTGACGACAGTTGAAGGCAGCCCAGTCACCGTTAAGGTTGGAAACGATGGCGTGATGGTGAGCAACGCCAATGTCTCTCAGGCTAACATCGAAGCCACTAATGGCATCATTCATGCGATTGACAAGGTGATTATGCCACCGATGCCGACCAAGTAGATGTGAAACAGAGTCATCGTTTGTAACGCTAACGTTTCAAAAGAATAAACACCGTTCCGAAAAAGCTTGGGGCGGTGTTTTTTATCTCTGGCTATGAATAATTTGGTACTGAGGAAATTCAGGATAAATTAGAATACAATCGACACAAACATGGAGCATTTTGCTTCATGGGCGCTGAGGAGTGGGGAAATGGAGCGTTTCAAGGATTTATTTCTGCAAGAAGGAGTCGCCTTAGAAGGTGACAGGAAAAAGGTAAAAAAAAGCCTTTTTTACTTTTTATTTTTTGCGTTTTACTTTTTGCTTCCCGTAACCGATTCGACTTCCGGTAAGATAGGGTTTGCTTTTTGTCAGCCAGCATCGGCTCAAGCAGCATACGGCAGCTATGTGGGTGTTGGTGCTACGGTGGGGATTAATGATAATGATTTTGGAGAAGGTCGCCAAATCGGTGGGGTGGTTGCTGTACGCTACAAACTCCTGCAAGCTCCCCTTTCCTTAAGGGCACAAGCGCTAATTGGGGCGAGTCCCGCGGTTGTGCCAACGATTTCCTATGATATCCCCCTCAACTGGCAAACAGATGTCTATGTGGGTGCAGGCGTTGCTTTTGGCAGTGGGAATCGGACGCCTTCGCCGGTAGGGGATAAAACCAGTTTTGCGATTCAACCGGGGATTGATTACGTCGTTCCCAACAGCAATGCTGTTCTTTTTGGCAATGCGATTATTGCTTTTGATGCCTACCGCGATGGCGGTGGTACTGCTGTTTCAGTGCAGGGTGGTGTGGGTTTGAGATTTTAGGATTGCCTGTGGTGAGACAGTGGATTTGAAATGATATGCGATCGCTCGTTTTAGATTTCTAGACGTTTGCGAATCTGCTGCACGATTACGTCTAGCGGCTCGGAAACATCCACCCAAAGGGCATTCTGTGGTTCTTCAAGAGTGTCAAACTGGCTTTGCAGGAGTGTTTTGGTCATAAAGTGGCTTTGACGTGCTTCCAGCCGTTGCGCGATCGCCTCGAAACTCCCTTTGAGATAAACAAGTCGCATCTGTTGGGGATCTCGCCACAGCATCTGACGATAGGATTCTTTTAAGGCAGAACACGCGAGTACCTGATTCTTGCCTTCCTGTAGCCATTGGTCGATGGCGTGTTGCATTGCCTGCAACCACGGCATTCGGTCGGCATCGGTGAGGGGAATGCCACGGCTCATCTTTTCAATATTAGCGATCGTGTGGAAGCAGTCGGCGTCGCTAAAATCCCAGTTTAGTTCTTGTCCGAGTAGCTGGGCGACGGTAGATTTGCCGCTACCAGATACGCCCATAACGAGAATAATCATCTTTCCTCAATCAGCCGGATTCAGGGATTTTACAGTGCGATCGCGCTCAACGGGACGATCTACTATGCGATCGCACGACTGCCATCAAATACTGTGTCAAAGTATACGCATCAACTCCTAACTCAGTCTGCTCCTCGGCTGCCAAAATTCCCGCTTGAGCGTGCCACCAAGCCGCACTTTGCACCATCTCTGCGATGGGTAACTCTTGCTGAGATGCCGTTGCGACCAATCCACCCATTAGCCCCGTTAGCACATCTCCACTACCGCCACGGGCTAAAGCGGGAGTGCTTTCGGGAACAATCCATACTGAGCCACCAGGATGGCAGATCGCAGTCCTTGCCCCCTTCAGGAGTACCACTGCCCCACTCTGCTGGGATGCTTCCCGAACTGCACTTACCCGATCTTTCGTGGCATCGGGTGCATCTGGAAACAAACGCTTAAACTCACCTGTATGAGGCGTGAGAACAGTGGGTGCTTGTCGTTTAGATAGGGTTGAAATTGTATTTAATTGGGCGAGGATATTTAAGCCATCAGCATCTAAAACAATCGGCAAATGGCTTTCTAATACTTTTTCGACGACTGACGTGGCATCTTTTGTCAAACCGGGACCGCAAGCGATCGCATTATACGAACTCAAATCAATTTCTTCTGGCAAAGATGCGATCGCACCTGTCTCCGTTTCTGGACAACCGATAATCAGTGCTTCCGGCAACTGAGCTACCAGCAAAGGTTTCAGCGATTCTGGCACTGCAATTGAGAGCATCCCGACGCCACTGGATCTGGCTCCCAAACCGGATAAAATTGCCCCTCCCGCATACTTGCGAGAACCGCAAATCAACAGCAAATGTCCTTGTTTGTACTTGTGAGTTACTGCGGGGCGAGGAATGGGAAGATGCGCGATCGCAACTGCCGGTGTCACCCGCTGAATGTTGGGCGTTTCGCCCAGTACCGCCGAGATATCCGCCACCGGGATACCAAAATCAATCAGTTCAGCTTTTCCGACAGATTCCAACGCTTGATCTTGCAGAAATGCCAATTTCCACAAGCCCAAGCAAAACGTGTGAGTTGCACGAACCGCCGTTCCCAGAACTTCCCCAGTATCGGTGTGCAAACCGGAAGGCAAATCGATACTAATGACTGGCTTAGACCACTGATTAAGTTGATGAATTGCAGAAAATATCGGTTCTGCGATCGCTCTTTCTAACCCAAACCCAAACAAACCATCAATAATTAGATCGCACCCTTGCAACGGCTCAATCTCCTCAAAACAGGGAATGCCCAAACTCTCAGCATACTGGGCGTGTTGCGAAGTTAATTCTTTCAGCTTGGCAATCGGACGATAGATAACAACTTCATAACCCTGAAAATGCAACTCACGGGCGACCACCAACCCATCGCCCCCATTGTGACCTGGCCCTACCAAAACGCCTACACGCAGTCCCTTCTTACCTCCCCCCGTCAATGGGGGGAATGAGGCGGGGAAACAAGGATAAAGCGCTTGAACTCGACTAGCAATCAGTCCCCCCACCTTTTCCATCAAAGCCGCCACCGGCATTCCAGCAGTAAAGATACGCTCTTCAATCTCGCGCATCTGCTGGGCAGTCACCACCATTTGCTGAATCTTTTCCTGCCTTTGTTGCATCTGTGCCAATTTCAGTGCTGATTCCTGCGAGTTCTAAGTTTTATCTTATTCAGCATAAGCACGGGCAAGGTCTTCCCGCCCCTACGCAGGGGCGCGCTATTGACCGAAATAAACAACCCGCGCATCCATACCATTAGACCGAAGAAAGCGACTCCAGCGTTCTGCTTGTGACTGATTCTCAAAAGGGCCGACCGCAACGTGGGGTCCGCGTGGTACCTCTCTTTGAAACACCGCATCTTCGGAGAACCCCAGCCGGATCATGTGGGCAGCAATGTCAGGTAAATACTCCTGACTCCCTGGAATCACAACGAAATAGGTAACTTCCTCCACTTCTTCCCTACGGGTGACTGGACGAGAATCGAAATTCTCTGCATCAGCATCAAAATTCTCCTCAGAATAAGCGCTAATTTTCGCCCGAATGCCCCATTCTTCCAGATCCCGAATCCGCTGCTGGGCTTTAACTTCATCAGCAAATACTCCCGCTTGGATTACACCCCCGCCGTACCGCACAAAAGCTTCGGGTTCTATTTTTCGGACTTGGGCTAACAACAGCGGGCTATCCCCATTAATAAAAACCCCAAAGAGACGAGAATTCCGACGCACCGGGGGAGAATTCTCATCTCTACTTCTGCTGGGTGTCCTTCTGCTAGGTGTAATTGGTGGTGCCTGAAATTCAATCTCACGCCTGCCCGAAGGATTCGGTGAAATCGAGGGCAAAGTATCTTGAGGAAACGCTGGCGGAGTATTTGGTGATGTAGGTAAGCCAGGAAGCACATCAGGTGGTGTAGGGAGAGGTCTGGCTGCTGCTGGAATTGGGTGTGGAATGAGCAAATATCCACCCCAGAACAAGCACGAGGCAAGGGACAACAGCCAACAGGTTTTTCTTTCTCTGTTGCCATGAGTGAGTAAACGCTGCTGATTGCTCCTCATTTAAAATCAGCTCTCCTCGGCGATCTTCCAGGAATTGTGCGGACAAAATTTGTAGTCAATCTAGCATAATTAGTCATCAGTCCTTCATCATTAGTGATTAAAACGTTGGAATATTGTCAGGTTGGAACGTTTTAACCTGACAACGCCTACAGACAAAGGACTAATCACTCTAGACGAATGACGATTATCAAAGTGTTAGTCTAGAAAAGAAAAAACTGATAATTCAGTAATTCACTTTTTCGTTCTATGAATAAAGTCGTCGTCGGCCTCTCCGGTGGAGTTGATAGTTCCGTCGCAGCTGCCACCCTCCATCATCAAGGATATGAAGTTGTTGGTCTTACCCTCTGGCTAATGAAGGGTAAAGGTCAATGCTGTTCTGAGGGAATGGTCGATGCGGCTTCTCTTTGCGAACAGTTGAGTATTCCCCATCACATTGTTGATAGCCGGGATGTTTTTCAGGAAAATATTGTCGATTACTTGGTTGCCGGATACGAATCGGGGATTACTCCGTTGCCTTGTTCTCAGTGTAATAAGGCGGTGAAATTTGGCCCGATGCTGCGCTATGCCTCTGAAGAGTTGGGGATTGATAAAATTGCCACGGGTCATTATGCGCGGATCGGGTATGACGCAGAAACGGGACGTTATCAGCTACGTCGGGCTGTAGATTTATCTAAGGATCAGTCGTACTTTTTGTACGATTTGAGCCAAGAAATGCTAGCGGGATCGATGTTTCCGTTGGGAGAACTACACAAGACAGAAACTCGGCGTATCGCCGCAGAATTCGGCTTAAAAACCGCTGATAAGCCAGAAAGTATGGATTTGTGTTTGGTTGAATCCCACGGTTCCATGCAGACGTTTCTAGACAAGTACATTTCTCAGCAGACGGGGGACATTGTTGACCAGTCCGGGAAGGTGTTGGGTCAGCATACGGGTATCCATCACTACACCATTGGACAGCGGAAGGGAATTGGTGTTGCGGCGGCGGAACCGCTGTATGTGGTGGCGTTGGATGCGGTACGGAATCGAGTGATTGTAGGCGATCGCGCTAGCACTCATAAGCCTGAATGCACCGCAGCGCGGTTAAACTGGGTTTCAATTCCCGAACCCACTAGTCCCATCCGCGCCGAAGTGCAAGTCCGCTATCGTTCAAAGGCAGTTCCAGTCAGCGTAATTCCCCTGGAAGATTCGCGCATCAAGCTTGTCTTCGATGAACCTCAGTTCGGGATTACCCCTGGACAAGCTGCGGTTTTGTACGATGGAGATATCGTACTCGGCGGTGGCATTATCGACAGGTTTGAGTAATTAAGAAACCAAAGGAGCGCCAAGATACGCAAAGGAAATTATACTTAGCGTACTCTACAAGAAATAGACAATTTATTTAGAGGCAAAGCTAAAATATTTTGCCTCTTTTTTATTGCTGTTCAATCAGCTAAAGAGGTGTTATTTTTGGGATAAATGTAAATCCAATTCAGAGAATTTCCTAGCTTAAAACTGCATAAGTGAAGCCATTACAGATTCTAAAATTATTCAAACAGCACCAAAAAGTTATCCGAGGCATCTCTTGCAGCCGCAGAATAGAAGCTAATTATATTATCCTATCCGTGCCGTAATGTTATACATTTCCTGCATCGACTCTTGAAAACGGTTGAATTCAAAATTCTGTCCTGTTTCTAGGTAAAGCAAGATACTGTCTGGTACCTTTATATCCCTTCAAAAATGCCTATCTATGAGCTTTTGGAAAGAATAAAACCTAGACCTGGTATGTACTTGGGAAAGAAGTCTATTACCTTATTAAAGGCATTTATTTCCGGGTACTATTTTGCTAGACAAACAAATAATGTTGCTATTCTAGAAGAAATTCCTCCATTTGGAAAATTTCATGATTGGATTGCTAGATATTACAATTGGGAATCATCAACAGCAGGATGGAATAACATTATTTTGCAAGAACTTGGAGACGAAGCCAAAGCTCTAGATGTTTTTTTTTGAGCTACTCGAATTATTCAAACAACGATTGCCCATCTTAAAGCATCGTGTGTTTCTAAGTTCGCAACATACATCTACCAGAGTCGTGCGTCGGTATCGCTATGTAAATGGGGAAAAAATAGAGCTATCTCCACCTCAAGAAATTAGAATTGTGCAATACACACCTGACTCTGGTTTCTATCTCTTTCAAATATCGCAGGAGTGGGGAGCTTCCGAAGAAGGTTACTTTGAAACAGAGGAGTTAGCGATGGAACAAGTCTATAAAGAGTTTCAAGTTACCTGGGATGAATGGGAAGCGATCGCATAATGAGCGCAAACACGTTAGTTGAAAAATCGATTCTCTTTAACCCCAAGAGAAGGGAACTGGGGGGTTAGGTTTTTCACCGTCCGGTTCTATATATTGGTACGATGTTTTTTGCAGCTAAAATTAACAATTCGATATGAGTCAGCGTCCAGACGGCATAGCACCTCACGGCGGTCAGCTAATTAATCGCATCGCAACACCAGAACAACGACAAGTATTTCTCGATAAAGCCGACTTTCTGCCCAGAGTGCAACTCGACGAACGAGCAACATCGGATTTAGAGTTGATTGCCATTGGTGGATTTAGTCCGCTGACTGGCTTTATGGAACAGGCAGACTACGATCGCGTAGTGACTGAAATGCGGCTTGCCAATGGGCTACCGTGGGCAATTCCCGTCACGCTTTCGGTGGATGAGTCGGTTGCGGCGAATCTCAAAGAAGGCGGTTTGGTGCGTCTGGATGACCCGACTGGTAGATTTGTGGGTGTCATGGAACTCACACAAAAGTATCGCTACGACAAAACCCGCGAGGCGGTGAATGTTTATCGTACCCACGATGAAAAGCACCCAGGCGTTAAGGTTGTCTACAAACAAGGGGAAATAAATCTCGCGGGTTCAGTTTGGCTGTTGCAACGCGACTCTCATCCTTTATTCCCTAATTACCAGATCGATCCCGCTCAATCTCGCGCCATGTTCAAAGAAAGGGGATGGAAAACGATTGTCGGCTTCCAAACTCGCAACCCCATCCACCGGGCGCATGAATATATCCAAAAGTGCGCTTTAGAAACCGTAGATGGCTTGTTCTTGCATCCCTTAGTGGGAGTCACTAAAGATGATGACATCTCGGCAGAGATTCGGATGCGCTGCTACGAGATTATGCTGGAACACTACTACCCCCAAGACCGGGTAATTTTGGCAATTAATCCCGCTGCGATGCGCTACGCTGGCCCTAGAGAGGCAATTTTCCATGCCCTGCTTCGCAAGAATTACGGCTGTACGCACTTCATCGTTGGACGCGACCATGCGGGTGTCGGCGATTATTATGGAACTTACGATGCTCAGCACATTTTTGATGAGTTTGAGCCGGGTGAATTGGGCATCACGCCGATGAAGTTTGAACACGCCTTCTACTGCACGCGCACGCAGACAATGGCGACGACAAAGACGAGTCCCAGCACTCCCGCTGAACGCATTCATCTATCGGGAACGAAGGTGCGAGAAATGCTACGTCGGGGTGAATTGCCACCACCAGAGTTTTCTCGTCCAGAAGTTGCGGCAGAATTGGCAAGGGCGATGCAGGTGCCAGAGGAAGCAAGCAAATTTAAGATTGCAAGTTTCAAATTTGAAATTTGAGAGGGGATGCTGCTTAAATTTGAAAATTTGCCATTCTTTCTATTCTCTAAAGCCTAGCCCCTGATAGGCTGATCGAGTACTGGCTAATGGCTAATGGCTGATATGGGATTGAATCGGCGAAGTTTTCTGCAACGGGCGGGGTTGGCGCTAGCGGCGCTGGGCGTAAGCGAAACGGCCCTATCTCTACTGGGAGATCAAAGCTTTGCGGTGCCTCTGCTAGATCGCTATTATCAGGCGCTGGCACAACCGAGTGGGCGGAAGTTAGCGCTACTGGTAGGAATTAATCAGTATCCGCGTGGGACAGAGACGCGATCGCTTCCGTCTCTCCAAGGTTGTGTCACAGATGTAGAACTGCAACGGGAACTTTTGATTCATCGCTTTGGTTTTCACCCTAGCGATATTCTGACGCTGACAGATAGCCAAGCAACGCGGCAGAATATTGAAACTGCTTTTCTGGAGCATCTCACAGAGCAGGCGGCGGCGGGAGATGTTGTCTTGTTCCACTTCAGCGGCTGCGGTAGCCGCGTCAGAATCGGGGCTGAGGAGAATGGACTGAGGACTTTGGGTGCCGATAAATCTTCACTCAGTCCTGAGTCTACCCTTGGGGACGGGGAAAGGGTTGCGACTGCACAGCTAACGCCTACAGTCTTCAACACTCAAAATAGTTTGGTGCCAGTAGATGGGGTGCTGCTGACGAAAGGGGCACCGGCGAATGATTTGTTGGAAGAGACTCTGCTGTTGCTGTTGCGATCGCTTCCCACAGACCAAGTCACAACGGTACTGGATACCAGTTACACTGACGCCGATACTCTCCTCCACGGCAACTTGCGGATTCGTTCTGCCCGACAACCGCTAGCAGAGCAAGCGAGTGACGAGGAACTCGCTTTTCAGGAACAACTCCTGCTGCGTCTCAAATCTTCGCGGGAACAGCTCAACAAGCAGTATAAGCCCGGTCAGATGCCTGGAATCGTGCTGGCAGCGGCTGGTCCCAGTCAACTGGCGGCAGAGGCTCCTTGGGGCGGTTTCAGCGCTGGATTGTTCACCTATGCCCTGACGCAACATCTCTGGCAGGCGACTCCTCCCACTACGGTTCAAGTCAGTTTCAGTCGAGCGGCTGGGGTCGTTGAGCAGCTGGTGGGGAAAGAGCAACAGCCCCAGTTAAGCGGTCAAAGAAGTAACCAGCCTTCCTTGTTACCCTATCAGCCGGAAATTAGCATTGGCGCGGATGGCGTCGTTACAGCGGTGGAAGAGGGCGGTAAAACGGTACATCTGTGGCTAGCAGGATTACCTGCACCCGTTTTGGAATACTACGGAGTGAATTCTCAGCTGAGTGCTTCCCTACCTATGTCGGAAGCTCAGACTCCAGACAGCAACGTGACAGGTGAAGTTTCATCAGTTCCGACTCAACTGCAACTCCACATTCGTTCCAAGGAGGGTCTCACCGCCAAGGCGCGAGTTATCGGCAGCACAGACACTTCTAGCCTCTCTAGCCTCCAAGTGGGGCAACTGGTTCACGAATCCGTCCGGGTGTTGCCCAAAAATATAGGTTTGACAATTGCCTTAGATGCCGGACTGGAGAGAATTGAACGGGTGGATGCTACCAGTGCTTTTGCCAGCGTTCGCTCTGTATCATCCGTGGTAACGGCAGGAGAGCAACCCGCCGATTATTTGTTTGGCAAGGCGCAGACACCCGATTATCTAGGGGGATATGGGTTATTTTCTCTCGGTCGGGATTTGATTCCCAATACCGTTGGGGAATCGGGTGAGGCGGTGAAGGCGGCTGTGAATCGGTTAGTGCCCAAACTGAAAACGTTGCTGACAGCGAAATTATTGCGTCTGACGATCAATGAAGGGTCTTCCCGCTTGGGAGTGAGAGCAACGTTGGAGATGATTTATCCCAACCAAAAGGTGCTGCTAAACCGAGAAACGCTGCGGATGACAGGGGACGCCGTTGTGGATTCTAATTCCAGAAGCGAGTCATCGCGCCTCGACAACTCAAAAATTACTTCTGAGGGAGGCATCCCCACCATCCCCATCGGTAGCCGCATCCAGTACCGAGTCCAAAATTATAGCGATCGCCCGATCTATTTGATGCTTATCGGCGTTGATAGCGGCGGTGCTGGTGTTGCTCTCTATCCGTTGCAATTTCCCCAAATCGGGGACAGTCCGGATGCGAAACCAACGATCAAAGAGCTGGTCGTCGAGGCGGGTGCTACCCTGATCGTGCCACAACCTTCTGGCTCTTTTGAATTGACGATTCACGGTCCTAGTGGGTTAGAAGAAACTCTTCTAATTTGCTCCTCGGCACCCTTTACCCAGACGATGGCGGCTGTAGCATCAATTCGCGGGTTGAAGGGAGAGGGAGTGGGCGAGTTGTTTAAGCCGCTGAGTGTGGCGCAGGCGGTGCTGCAAGACTTGCATCAGGCGAGTACGTTAGGGAAGCGGCATGAAGGGGAAACCGAAGCGATCGCTTCAGTCCCTACCGAAACGATTGCTGTCTCTTCTGACTCCTACGCCCTAGATGTGCGAAGCTGGGCAACACTCAGCTTTATTTATCAGGTGGTTTAAAAGCGATCGCCCTACCTTTACATTTCAGATGTGCCGATGGGTTGGGACTGGGAAGGGGGAATTAGCGTTTTGAGTTGTAGAGACGCAATTTATCGCGTCTGAGTTTTGAGTGAGAGGAGCATTCTTTAATTCAAAATTCAAACCCCTGGCATTGAGCGAAGTCAAGGGTTATAACTCAAAAAGTCTTTACCCATTCCCCATTTCCAACCCTCTGCAACTAATCTGCAATTTAAATGCACATCGGCTGATAGTTTTGGCTCGGATTGGGAATACTAAGACTGAAAGCTAACAGGATGAAAAATGAAAATTCCCAATCTGGTTGCGATCGCAAAGCTTGCGCTTCCTGCACTGGCGCTTTCTTCCCTGCTAGTATCTGCCGTTGCTACCACTGCCCAACCCCAGCCTAATTCACCTCCAACCTTGTCGAATCAAGAACGAGAGGAACTAGAACGACTGCGGCAAGAGAAAGAGATACGCGATCGCGTCCAAGCTGAAGTTGACCGCGCCTTTAGCCGCATCACTACGCTGCTCAATACTTTGGTACTTGTTCTGACGCTGTTTCCGATTGCGATCGCTGTTAGTGTAGTTCTGCTTCGTCGCAGTATGACAAATCAAATAATTTCAGATGCTCAAAAGGAATTCACGCAGCTACAAGAACAACTTATTAGACAAATAGAAGAGACCGCTAAGGCTAATTTAAAATTAGAACAATCTGCTTTACCGCAAGAAGCTAATTTTTTGGAAACGGATACTTTAAGTCAATTAAATACAATTTTAACCCAAGCTCAGATTATATTAGAAGACTTAAAAGAACAGAAAGAAAGTGTACAACAAGAAATTGCAAAATTTAGGTACGCACAAGCTGTTAAAATTCCGACCGTTATAGATAGAGAAATTGAAACCTCTAACTTTGAGCATTCTTATCACAATCATGAACTGCTTTCCGATACCCTATCGGAGCCTGTAGCCCAAACAAACGATGCAGTGTCTGAGCAAAGAGTGACAGAAACAGAATCTGTCAATCAAAATCTTGATTTAAATGCCAATGATTACTTGATTTTAGGCAACTCTTGCTTTTCTGAAGGTCGATATTTAGAGGCAAATCAATCTTACAACTTAGCGGTTAAGATTGAACCAAACTTTTCGGAAGCTCGATATAACAATGCTCGCTGCTATGCAATGCAATACCGCCTCAATCTAGCAGTCGGAAACTTACAATGGGCAATTGATATTGAGCCTATGTATAAAGAGATTGCTAAAACCGATGAAGCTTTTAGCGCAATTCGAGGAGAAGAGATGTTTAGAAAAATAGTAGATGAGTAGATTTTTCTAATTTATATTGATAGGTTTATTCATAAAAAACTTAATTTTATAAAAAGATACGATGCACCTCCATGTGCAAGGTTTTAAAGCGCCTAATTATTGATTATTAATTATCATAAATAAAACTTTAAACTACAGCCATTCGCTATACTCAATCGCTAAAATCAAAAGATGATGACAAAGCGCTATAACCACCAACAAATCGAATCGTTCGCCCAAGCGGTTCTGAACGATGGCTATTGTGTGTTGCCCAATCACTTTTCCCCGGTAACACTTAATTCTTGGCGTGAAGCTTTCACGCCTTTGCTAGAAGATCACATTGTCCGCGAAGGCAAGCTTCGCAATCGCGGTTCAGCCCGCTATTATGTAACCCTTCCTTTCACTGCTCCTTTTGCCGATCCTAGTATTTACGAAGATGACGATATTCTGGCACTTGTAGAGTTGTTAGTAGGCAAAGATGCAGTGATGTGCCAACTAGCAACTGACACACCTTTGCTGGGGTCTGAATATCAAGACGTGCATCGAGATGCGCCGCCACTTTTCCCCGAAATGGGTACAGAAACGCCGCCATTCCAGTTAGCTGTCAACTTTCCACTCGTAGATATCACTCTGGAAAACGGGCCAATGGAGATTACGCGCAGTACGCACATGATTTCCAAAGAGGAAGGACTGCGCCGCATGGAGTCTGGAGAAGCCAAGTTAGAACCTGTCACAATGCAACTGGGTGATGTGATGATCCGGGATGTTCGGGGTCTGCACCGGGGCACTCCTAACTACACAGAAACACCGCGTCCGATGGTTGTAATTGGCTATAGTCGCCGCTGGATGTTTCGTCCTGAGGTATCGATTAATATTCCGCGTGCAACCCTAGATACACTCTCCGAACGCGCCCGTCACTTGTTGCGTTTTAATCCGATTGTGGAATCCGTAAACGATAAATCCGAGGTTGAGGTTTATCAATCGTTCGCTTACTAAGTCGCTTACTAAGTTTAGTTGTGACTGTTCTAAGTTCAAGTAGCGGTCGGTCTTCTTCTGTCGTCAATCAAAACTCTCAGAGGAGCGCTATCTGAATATTACGAGGATAAAAAAACCAGCGTTGGATTCTTAAGATCCAACGCTGGCTGAAAAACCATTTGTTAATGTTCTAGGTTTTTTTGCTTTTCAAATTCTGCTTACCGATAGAAACCACTAAGGAGCTAGCGCGTTACCCCGCAACAAGCTACCAATCGTTTTGGCAGTAATTTTCATCTGAATCAAGGGATTTGCCGGAACGACTGTTTTGTACAGGTAGCTATCGAAGGTAAGCTTCTGCACATCTTTGTCGGCGCACATTTCCACAAAGGCTTCGCGAGTGGCATCAGAGCGATAGAAGACGGTTTGCAGAATGTCCAGCACCTTGTAGGTGATGCCGTATTTCTTATCCCAACGCTTCAGGTACAGCTTCAGATCGGCTTCTGTGGGGATGCGGGTGCCACCGTTGGAAGTTTCGACAATGGTTTCTGCACACATCCGCGCCGACTTAGCGGCAAAGTAAATTCCCTCACCAGAAGACTTTGTAACCGTTCCGGCGGCGTCTCCCACTAGAGCAACGCGACCGACAACGCGGCGGGGTCTGGGATGCTCTGGAATTGGGTGAGCTTCTACTTTGATGATTTCGCCGCCTGCAAGTTTTCTAGCGGCACGCTTGCGGATGCCTGCTTGCAGATTTTTGATGTCGGCTTTGTTCACCTTCATGGTGCCGGTGCCGACGGCGACGTGGTCGTATTTGGGGAATACCCAGGCGTAGAAATCGGTGGAAACATCGTTCCCGACGTACATTTCTGCCAGGTCGTTGTAATAAGCCATTTTGTCTTCTGGCAGGCGAATGCGCTCTTGGAAGGCGATCGCATAATTGTAATCCCCGGCGTCAATTGCCTTCGCAACGCGGGAATTCGCCCCATCTGCCCCAATCACCAGATCGACTTTCAGGGTTTTCATCTCCCCTTCAGCGCTACCGTTCGAGTGATCGGCGTAGTGCAAGGTGTAAGGGTCAGTATTGCCCGTGGGAATATCGAGTTTATAAACAGTGCCGTTAATTAAATTTGCACCCAATTTAGCTGCGCGATCGCGTAGGTATCCATCCAATACCTCGCGGCGACACATACCGATATATTCATGTTCTTTTTCAATGTTGATATCTACCTCAATGTTGGAAGGTGAGATCATCTTCATTTTTCTGACCCGCCGATCAATAATCTCAGGCGGTAGATCAAACTCGCTCACCATGCATAGCGGAATTGCCCCGCCACAAGGCTTTGCGTTGTCTAGCTTGCGCTCAAACAGGTAAGTCTCAATTCCAGCTTTTGCTAGCGTTTCGGCAGCAGAGGAACCCGCCGGACCCGATCCCACAACAGCAACCCGTAGTACCAAAGCTATTCTCCCGATTCTCTTACGGCTACAAGGTGAGATGGTATCACGGACTTTTCGGTTGTCCCAGCAGGATCGTGCAGGTTGTGACTGAATTGCAACAGAGCTTAACACATTGAAAACTAAATCGCGGTTCCTGGGGTTGTAGCTACTCCCAATCACTCCAGAGATTTTTGCTCCAACTCTATGAATGCTCCTTCCCTCGATTCTGCAATTCGGCAAATCGCGATCGCTTCTATCGGCGGCTATCAGAGGCACATTTCACCCCGCAAAGGGTTTTCTTGCGCTCATCGATTGCTTTACAAGGGGGAATCTTGCTCTCAGTACGCCAAGCGCATGATTGCACAACAGGGTTTGGTGGGGGCGATCGCCACGGTGCGCCAACGATTCCGAGCTTGTAAAATCGCAAACCAAATTTTGCAAGCCAGGTATAGCAGTCAAGCTGATAGCGATCGCTCCAAGCGCGAACGCAGAAATAGAAACTGGGGCTGCAACTGTGATGATTATGGTGCTGTAGATTGTGTTACAGGTGTCTCAGAGCTGAGCTGTGAAGCGCTAGATTGTTTCTCTGAAATGGATTTTGCTTCCTTAGATTGTGGAGTCGCAGATTGTGGCTCTGGGATAGATTGTGGAGTCGCAGATTGCGGGAGTTGCGGAGGATAAAACATTCATCCTTCTTTTTGTTACCCCCCGACTTCAACTTAATTTAAGAATGCTGTGGGGGAGAGCAGGCAAAATCTAACTGTTCTCATTTTGCCTGCGAGTTTTGTTGACCCCCAGGTTTCTAGCAAATGTCAATTAATGCAAATAGATTTTAGGTATGGTATATATGTACGTTAATCTCATCGATAAACCGGAGATTTGTCTATCCTGAACTTTGATGGGTCAATGAAAACCCAGATTAGGATAGCTAAAAAAATATTCTTGTCTAGGGGTCGAAAGTAGTGGGCATTGTTGTTGAAAACGTCTCTAAAGAGTTCGGCAGTTTTAAAGCCGTTGACGAAGTCAACTTAGAAATTCAATCAGGCTCCTTGGTCGCGCTTTTAGGACCTTCGGGTTCTGGTAAATCTACACTGCTGCGACTGATCGCCGGTCTGGAAATGCCAGATAGCGGGAAAATCTGGTTGACTGGTCAAGATGCTACTCATCAGAGCGTTCAAGACCGCAACATCGGGTTTGTATTCCAACACTATGCTCTATTTAAACACCTCACCGTCCGCAAAAATATTGCCTTTGGCTTAGAGATTCAAAAAACTCCCAAAGGCAAAGTAAAGGCGCGGGTAGAAGAATTGCTGGAGTTAGTGCAACTAAGCGGACTAGGCGATCGCTACCCTTCCCAACTCTCCGGCGGTCAGCGACAACGAGTTGCCTTAGCCAGAGCGCTAGCAGTTCAACCCCAAGTATTGCTGCTAGATGAACCCTTTGGAGCCTTAGACGCCAAAGTGCGTAAGGATTTGCGGGCTTGGTTGCGACGTCTGCACGATGAAGTCCACGTCACCACCGTGTTCGTCACCCACGACCAAGAAGAAGCAATGGAAGTCTCCGATGAAATTGTGGTGATGAACAAAGGCAGAGTCGAACAAATTGGCACACCCGCGCAGATTTACGATCGCCCAACGACACCGTTTGTCATGAGTTTCATTGGCCCGGTGAATGTGTTGCCCAGCACTTCCCGCATTTTCGAGGCAAACGGGTTTGATTCGACCCAAGCTGAGATATTCCTGCGTCCCCATGATGTCGTCGTAGAGACGAATCCCAACGGCAGCTCCGTACCCGCACGAGTGAACCGCTTGATTCATCTCGGCTGGGAAATTCAAGCAGAATTAATCTTAGACGATGGTCAGGTCGTCATGGCTCACATCACGCGAGAGCGGTTCGATGAGTTAAATTTGGAGCCGCAACAGCGAGTATTCGTCAAACCAAAGGATGCGAAATCTTTCCCGCTGTATTTTTCGATCTAGCACTTCAGGCGTCAACACTCAGCTTTCAGCTGAATCGGCTTTAATTAGATATCTAAGTCGATTTGAAAGAGCGCATAGTTAAGTTATGAAGTGGGGACGCCTGTCTATTCATCGGTGGCGGTTCATCGGACAATTCTTTTGTCTGTTTTGTCTTTGTTGTTTTCTCGCGATCAGCTGTGGGAAACGACCGGCGCCTGATTCTGCGACTTCTCCCAGTCCTGGTGGTGCCAATTCTGGTCGGATTACCATCGGCACCACCCAGAAGCCACGGACGATGGACCCGGCAGATAATTACGAGCTAGCAGCCGTCTACTTGCTCTATAACCTGAGCGATCGCCTGTATACCTACGAATTGGGAAGCACCCAACTCAAGCCACAGCTGGCGACGGCAATGCCGAAGGTGAGTCCAGACGGGTTAACTTACACGATTCCCGTGCGTCAGGGCGTCGTCTTCCACGATGGCACTCCTTTTAACGCTAAAGCGATGGAATTTTCCCTGCAACGCTTTATCGAAAATAAAGGAAAGCCGTCATTTCTTCTCGGCGATGCGGTGGACTCAGTGAAGGCAACTGGCGACTATGAGTTAACGATTAAGCTGAAAAAGCCGTTTGCTGCTTTTCCCGCCCTGCTGGCCTTTTCCGGTGCCGCTGCGGTTTCACCGAAAGCTTATGAAATTGGCGCTGGAAAGTTCAAGCCAAACACATTTGTGGGTACTGGCCCTTACAAGTTGGCTCAGTTTAGCAGTGAGTCGCAGCGATTGGATGTTTTTGACCAATACTGGGGCGAGAAACCAGTAAATAAAGGAATTGACGTGCAAGTGCTGAGTAATTCAGCCAACTTGTTTAACGCATTTCGCACGGGAGGCGTGGATGTCGCCTACCTATCCCTCGATCCCGACCAGATTGCCAGCTTGAAAGATGGGGCGACCAAAGGGAGCTGGCAAGCGATCGAGTCTCAGGGGAGTGCTGCTAGCTTTCTGGTGCTGAACACCAAGAGTAAGCCGCTAGATAACCCAGTCGTGCGCGGTGCGATCGCATCCATCGTCAACCGACCTTTGGTGAATGAGCGATCGCTCAAAAATCAAGCCGAACCTCTCTACAGCATGGTGCCCACTACCTTTGATGTCTACAAGCCAGTATTTAAAGACCAATACGGGGACGGCAATACCGAAAAAGCAAAACAACTGTTGCAGCAAGCGGGATACTCTCCTACCAATCCCTTGAAGCTGCAAATTTGGTATCCCTCGACTTCACCGACTCGCCGACTCGCTGCCAGTACCCTCAAAGCAGTGGCAGATCAACAACTGGGAGGAACGCTGCAATTTGAAGTTAACACCGTAGACTCTGCTACCTTCTTTAAAAGCGTCTCCCAAGGTCTTTATCAGACCGTCTTACTGGATTGGTATCCAGACTTTCTCGACCCTGACAACTATGTTCAGCCATTTCTGGAGTGTCCGAAAGGATCGGCGGCAAACGGCTGTGAAGACGGCGCAAGCCAGAATCAGGGTTCCTTTTATTACAGCGATCGCATGAACCAGCTGATTGCCCAAGAACGAAAAGAGCAAAACCCCGAAGCCCGCAAGAAGATTTTTGCGGATATTCAAGACCTACTGGCGAAAGACGTACCTTACGTTCCACTCTGGCAAAGTAAAGACTTCGCCTTTACTCAAAAAGGTGTCAGCGGTCTTCGTATCAACCCCACCCAGGATTTCGCCTTCTGGACAATTAGCAAATAGTCTTGAGTTTTGAATTAAAAGTCAAGACTACTTTTGAGTTTCTGGTGTCGAGTTTTGAGCTAAAACATTTTAGAAATCAAAAATCAAACGACAATTCCTCAAAAAAACTCAAAACTTTGAACTTTAATTCAAAACTCAAAACTCAAAACTCAAAACTCTTTTATGTCACGCTCCAAAGCCCTACAGTCTTACATCTTCGTCCGCCTTCTCCTAGCACCCTTGATGCTATGGATCATCATCACCCTAGTGTTTTTGCTCCTCCGTGCCACCCCAGGCGACCCGGTGGATGCAGTTTTAGGCGGTCGCGCCCCAGAAAGCGTCAAAGAGCAATATCGTCAACAGTTGGGGCTATCAGATCCCTTACCGTTGCAATATATTCGCTATTTGGGTTCCCTACTTAGCTTGAACTTGGGGACTTCGCTGACCAGTCAGGGTCAAGATGTTTGGGGTGAGATTCAGAAATACTTTCCCGCGACAGTAGAATTAGCAGTATTTAGTATGGCGATCGCTTTCCTAGTCGGCGTTGGCGTTGGCATCCTTTCCGCCACCCGCCCTGGCACGGCTTTAGACGCGAGCGGTCGCTTGTTTGGCATCATCACATACTCGCTCCCGATATTCTGGGTAGGGATGATTCTACAGTTGATTTTCTCGGTTCAGCTAGGCTGGTTTCCCTTAGGATCGCGCTTTCCCCTAACTACAGCACCCCCGCCACTCATCACGGGTCTTTATACGATTGATAGTCTCCTCAGCGGTAACTTTGAGCATTTTTTCACCGCATTGCATTATCTCGCCCTCCCCAGCTTGACCCTCGGAATCCTCCTAAGCGGAATTTTCGAGCGGATTGTACGGGTGAACTTGAAGCAAACGCTTAAAGCGGATTATGTAGAAGCTGCTAGAGCTAGAGGTATTCCAGAATCGCGGATTCTCTTTGCCCATGCCCTAAAAAATGCCATGATTCCAGTGATTACCGTCCTGGGGCTGACTTTAGCCGCATTGCTTGGCGGCGCAGTTTTAACAGAAGTTACCTTCTCTTGGCCTGGTTTAGGAAATCGACTTTATGAAGCAATTTCTTTACGAGATTACCCTACCGTGCAGGGAATCATGGTATTTTTTGCGTCGATTGTTGTAGTTGCTAGCATTTTGATTGATATTATCAATGCTTACATCGACCCTCGAATTCGGTACTAAAACTGGCAACTCAGACAAAAAGAATGGCTAAATTAATCGCTTTGGGTTGATAAGGGGAAATTAATTCAGCCATCTTGATTGGCTGCTGCCCTTGTTGCCAAAAACTCAGCACTATTAGGAACTTTATGGTGCTTCGGCTGCGGTATTGAGCGAGCGACAACCTTCACCTGTTGCAACGATTAGGTGAAGTATGGTGACGCAGAAGTGATGGAAGTGGTTGAAAACCCGGTTCTTTAAGAAACCGGGTTTCTGATATGCAGCCTAATTTTAGGTTGATTAACGGACAGGAACGGTGTTTGAGAAGGTGGGAACTACGCGATCGCACTGAGAGCCAAATGCCAGTTAATGAGATATCCAGCAAATTTCCCGATGAAGTAGGGAAAGGAAGCAGCCAATAATCTATTTAGATTTCCGGCTGCATAATGCGTAGAATTCGGCTGCTTGCTTTAGCTACCATCAGCTTTGTTGCGACTCTAGTAGGCTCCTTGTTTGACCCGGTAACATTCCTGCACCGCCTTCTCGCAATAGCGCTCAGCACCGTTTTTACCCTGAATTTGGGTATTAGCAGTCCCAATGCCGATTCTGCCTCTGTTGCCGTTGCTGCTCACCCACCTGCCATTCAATCTGCATTCAACAATAAGCTGAATCAATTTGCTTCTGAGTCGCAACAACCGCAAATCCTAGCAAGCCAACCCAGCCCTTTTGAGAGGACCGCCCCGACAAATTACTGTGGTTCTGGCACCATCACCAAACCTACCAGGGGAATCGATACAGACACGAGAGTGTATTCCGTTTTCTATGACTTCAGCCGAGGTCAAGAGTCAGTGAATTCTGCCGCTTGTGGTCGGGAATATTGGATTCCAGCCGAGCAAAGCAATCCTTATTACGGACTTGTATTTGTTTATTGGGTGGATGGATACAAAAATCGTGTTTCTTCTACTCGTTATGTGGAAACGAACAACGGGACACTCATTGTTTGGGATGGTAATCCAGTCAATCCTCTACTGAGAAGAATCCTGACGCGGCAAGATGGAAACCAAGCCCTTTCTCATGCGATCGCGCGGATTCTGAATTGGAGGCAGCTAAGGCGCATTCAGACTGCCTCTATCCCCCAAACCCTTATAAATAACCAGAAACAAGCTTCTATAGCAGCCCAAACCGCCTCTACTTCTGCTTCCCCAAGCCCTCAAACCAGCAAAACAGCAGCTCAAAACTATTGTGGCTCTGGGAGGCTAACTCAACCCGGTAAAGGAGTTGATCGGGATGGTCGTCTTTACTATGTTTTCCATTACTTCAATCGAGTTCCAGAGAAAGTAAATCCTGCTGCTTGCGGTCGGGAGTATTGGATTCCAGTTGAACGCAGCAATCCTAACTACGGTCTTGTATTTGCTTATTTGGTGGATGGTCAAAAAAATCGCGTTTCTTCAATCCGTTATGTGGAAACCCGCAAACGGCAGCTGATCGTTTGGAATGGGAATGCAAACTCTCAACTCCGGAGAACCACGAGGCAGCGAAACGGAACCCAAGTGATTTTTCAAAATTGGTTCCGGATGGTTCTGAGTCAGAAAAAGCTGATGGGTCAAGGTCAGACCATCTATACTCCTCCGACAACTGCTCAGACACCCGCAACTCCTCCCCCAACACCCGCAACTCCTCAACCCGTACCCAACACTCCCCAACCCAATAATTCATTGCTAATTGGTTTTGGTGGCGACACTAGCAACGTGGAAGAAACTTGGATGCACAGCCTTGACGTTGCCAAAGAAGTCGGTTTACCGAAACCGAAAGCTGCATCGCTTGGAGTAGAGGTGGGATGGCAACCCATTTGGTTTGGTTGTGTCGCCGGTCAGAAAACTTGCGCGACGACAGACCGAATGTTTAAAGAAGGAGTTGTCCCCGTCTTTATAGTTAATTTGATTACCCACGATGTCCAAAGTAAAAAAACTTGGGCTGAAATTGAAGCCAGAAAGAGTTGGTACTTCTCGGAGTTAGATCGCCTCGCGAAAGATGTACTCTCTAAGACCCAAGGGACGGTGTATGTATCGCTGGAACCGGAGCATAATCTGGTAGGAACGCTCCGCGATCCCGTCAATGCGAGTTATGGGTGGGATGCCAGTATTCCGCAGAAGTTCGGGCAGTTAATGGCTGAAGCTGCCCAAAGATTACGTACCTCAGCGAGTTCGGTTCCGGGACTGAATTTGAAAGTGGGTTTGGCTTTCGGTGACTTCAATGCCTCCCCCACGGGTCTGCAAAACTATTTACCTGATTTGAAGGCGGCTGCACCGGGAGTCGATTTCTTTGGGTTTCAAGTAACCCAAGGCCCCTGGCGGAATGATGGAAACGGATGCCAACGCTTAACCCCCGATCAAGCGAAGCTTTATGATATGCCCGACCGAGTAATTGCGATCGCCCAATTCATCCAAACCCAACTGCAAAAGCCGTCTCTGATCGATTACTTTTTCCTGATGGCTGATGCTGGCACCGATTGGGACGAGGGAGGCGCGAAAGTTTACCAGGAATTACAACAGCGCTCCTTAGAACTGCAAAACGCTGGATTGATTGGCTTGTTGCACTTTACCCTCATTGATACGCCACAATCTGCTCCAAACTCGTACTGGTGTGACGGTGAGAAAAATCGGGGTATTATCAAGCCCGCAGCCCAACTTTCTAATTTCAGTTACAAGCGCCCTCTTCAGCTAAAAAAGATGGGCAAGGCACTGGGAGATTGGATTGACGCTCAAAGCTAAACGAGTGCATTTCGCCCAGTCACGATCCTTTCTGGTGGGGCAGATAGAATGCTCTGCGTGTTTGTGCGATCGCCAACTCTCTTGATAATCCAAGGTTTTCTTTAGAAAGAATTTAGAATCCTTGCGTATAATCTGTACAGGAATCTTTGGATTCCGATAAAGGTTCTTATAGAAACTTTAAAATACTGTAGCAATAATTTAGTAGTGATGCCCCGGATACTCGTCATCGACGACGACGCTGCGATCGCAGAATTAGTTACCATCAATCTGGAAATGGCTGGATACGATGTCAGCCAAGCACCAGATGGCATTAAAGGTCAGGCACTGGCTTTGCAACTGCAACCAGACCTCATTATGCTTGACCTAATGCTGCCCAATGTGGACGGTTTCACCGTCTGCCAGCGGTTGCGGCGGGATGAACGCACTGCCGATATTCCGGTGTTAATGTTGACAGCACTGGGTCAGACTCAAGATAAGGTAGAAGGCTTTAATGCCGGAGCCGATGATTACCTGACCAAGCCGTTTGAACTCGAAGAAATGCTGGCACGGGTCAGAGCCTTGCTGCGACGAACAGACCGTATTCCCCAAGCCGCCAAACACTCGGAAATCTTGCACTATGGCTCTTTAACCTTAGTCCCAGAACGCTTTGAGGCTATTTGGTTCAATCAGACAGTGAAGTTAACGCATCTGGAGTTTGAATTACTGCACTGCTTACTCCAGCGTCATGGTCAAACCGTTTCTCCTAGTGAAATCCTGCGGGAAGTTTGGGGCTACGATCCCGACGATGACATTGAAACGATTCGGGTGCATATTCGGCACTTGAGAACGAAGCTAGAACCCGATCCCCGCCACCCGCGCTATATTAAGACCGTCTATGGTGCGGGCTACTGTCTGGAGTTGCCGACTGAAGAGCAAGTTAGCACAGACGCAAGCTGATTGATTGTTGATTTGCCTGTGTTGTGTTCATCAAGATGTGTTCATCAACAGCCCTTTCTTCCTAGGTGGGGAAGGTCTGCTTGAAGAAAATGGAACGGTTCTAAGCTTCCCGGAGAAAGCAAAAAAACCGACCTTGGCAAGCAGGGAGTGCCAAGCATAAGGGAGTGTTAAGCCACCCGATGGGGCTGTATAGATAGAGGAATTGGGCAATGCGCCCCTAAAAGAGATTCCTCTTCTACCTTCTGGATCGGAATTTCGATAATAAACTCTGTTCCCTTTCCCGGTGTTGACACGCACTCGAGTTGACCCCCGTGACGTTCAACTACAACTTGGTAGCTAATGGACAAGCCCAAGCCAGTCCCTTTTCCCACGGCTTTCGTCGTAAAGAAGGGGTCAAAAATTTGTTTCTGAATTGCTTCGGGAATGCCAGGGCCATTATCCGCAATCCTGATGACAACAGAGGCAGGATTGGGACTTAGGGATGTAGGGCTTTGCCCTTCTCGAAGGGTGGGATGAGGATTGGCATTGAATTCATCCTTTATCCTGATTCCTTCATCCTTCAAAGAGGTGCGAATGGTAATCTGGCTGGGGTTGGCTTTGAGATCCTCCGGCGTCAGCGATGCTCCTCCTGCGGAGACTTGCTGGGCATTGTATTCTTCTAAAGCATCAATTGCATTACTGAGGAGATTCATAAACACTTGGTTGAGTTGCCCAGCGTAACAATCTACTTTGGGCAAATCGCCGTATTCTTTAATAATCTGAATTTTGGGATGGGAGCTGTCTTCTTTCAACCGATGCTGCAAAATCAACAGCGTGTTATCTATGCCCTCATGAATATCAACCGCCTTCTTCTGGGATTCATCCAGGCGGGAGAAATTCCGCAGCGACAAGACCAAATCGCGGATGCGGTCGGCTCCCATTTTCATGGAAGTCAGTAGTTTGGGAAAATCTTCCACCAAGAAATCTAAATCGATATCCTGATTTGCAACTTGAATTTCGGTAGGGGGTTTGGGAAAGTGCTTTTGATAGAGATTTAACAGGTTCAGCAGGTCATGAGCATACTGATTCGCATGGTCGAGATTGCCGTAGATGAAGGAGACTGGATTATTAATTTCATGGGCAACACCTGCAACCAACTGCCCTAAACTGGACATCTTTTCGCTCTGAATTAGCTGAGATTGGGTTTGTCCCAATTCTCCCAAGGTTCGTTTTAGTTGGGTTGTTTGTTCTTTTAGCTGGGCTTCTGATTTCAGCCAAGCGATTTCTGCCTGTTTGCGTTCGACCAGTTCGGCGTTTAGCTGTTGGAAGAGAACGGATTGCTTAATTGCGATCGCTAGCTGCACGCTCAGCTGTTTGAGCAATTCTACTTCTGATTCTTGCCATTTTCGGGGTTCTCGACAGTGATGGGCAATCAGCAACCCCCATAAATTTTCCCCTTGCAGAATCGGAACTACCAAGTTAGCTCTCACCTGAAACTGGGCAAGTAAATCAATATGGCATTGTTGGATACCAGCAGTATAGATATTGTCAATCGCTCGAACCCCACCTTGCTGGTATGGCGAGACGTAGCTTTTCCCAAAGCAAGGATCTTGGATGCTGGTTCCTAAAATAGGCGTCCAATCCTCACCGACCGACTCTACAACCACAACTCCGTTCCGATCTAGATCGAAGCGGTAAATGAGTACCCGGTCAGTAGAGAGAAAATGGCGCACTTCTGCCACAGTTGTATTGAGAACTTCTTCTAAATCTAGAGACTGACGGATGCGCTTAGCGATCGCTCCGACCAGCCGTTCTCTCAAAAATTGCTGTCGCGACGCTTCCTCTGCTTGCTTGCGTTCGGTAATATCCATCACCGTTCCCATCATCCGCACGCACTTCCCCGTATTGTCGCGCACAACGGCACCCCGTGACGCCACCCAGCCAATTCCATCAGGACGAATGACGCGATACTCCATCTTTAAGTCTTTCCCGACTTCTACGATGCTCGCAATCTCAAGTCCCACGCGGTAGCAATCTTCAGGATGAATGCATTGGAGATAAGCCTCGTAGGTGCCAGTAAAGGAACCAGGAGCCAGACCAAAAATCCCTTCCACCTCTTCAGACCAAGTCACCCGATTGGTTCCCAGATCCCAGTCCCAAACCCCCATACTTGCCGCACCCAGAGCCAGCCGCAGCCGCGTTTCCCCTTCGCACTGCGCCTCTTGGGCGGCTTTACGCTCGGTAATATCCGTCTGGACGCCAATAAATTGCGTCACCCGACCCTCGTCGTCATACACCGGCGAAATACTCAGGTCATTCCAGAAAGGCGTCCCATCTTTGCGATAGTTCTTGAGAACAACCTGGCATTCTTTCCCCGTCCGCACGGCTTGACGAATTTGCTCAATTGCGGCTGGATCTGTATCATTTCCTTGCAAAAATCGGCAGTTTCGTCCCAAAACTTCGGCGGTCGAATACCCGGTTATTTTTTCAAAGGCAGGATTGCAATAGATAATTGGATTATTTGGCAGACTGGCGTCGCTAATGACGATGCCACAGCTGGTTGCTGCCATCGCTCGGTCATACAGCCTTAGTGTCCCCGTGTCCCCTTGGTGCCCCGTGAGGTCTTGGAACTCCCCACATCTAGCTTGCTGGCTTGCCATCAGAATTTAAGAACCGAACGTTAACAGCCTTTCTTCAAGATAAATCAATATTAAAAATAACTTAAATATTCCCGAAGATAGATCCCCCGCTTTTCTATCATAAATAAAGCATTTTTGCCAAGATAATCTCTAAAATTAAGCCTCATCAAAACAAAGTAAAATCGGGAATTTCCCAGAATCGAGAAATTGCCACAAAAGCCTAGCAGTCGGTAAAAAAATTACAGCCAGTATTAATTTTTAAAGGAAGAATACAAAGTGATTCGCTCCAAGACGTAGCCTTCCAATTTAGAGGCTCGATGGGCTGCCGTATGTTGTGCCAAAGCGCGAGTCCAAGCGCGATCGCCGATTGCAATTCTCTCAGCTTCCGGAGTTTCTTGAAGCTCCTGTAAAGTATCGGCAGGCGACTCGGCAATCAGAATTTCTTTACCCATTTCAAAAATTGTTTCCAACCCCTACCAATAATCACTAATCATTGGAGTTCCACATGCAGATGCTTCAAATAAACGCACGCTGGGAGAATAATCTGCTTCAACCATATTAGTCCGTCTAATATTAAGAGTGAACAGTTGGAAAGGGTAAAACTAGCGGTGTCGAGCAGGTGGCAAATGCTCGATTTGCTCAACATTTTTGGGCCAGTTAATATTATTCGGATACTGTGGCCCTGCCACCACAAAGCGACCTTCTTGCTACTGATGAGCTGGAAGCAACAGATTGTCCAGGCTAGGCTGTCAGTCGCCCCGTGTAAGTTTCCCTATCGTCAAGATGCCAAAATTGAGGAAACTGTTCCTGATATCGCAATCCTAAATGATTTGTGAAGGCGAGCTCCCCGACTTCTTACGGAAGTCGGGATCTGAACCCCTGGAATCTCACAAGGAGTGCTATAGAACCTTACAAATTGATGAAATTCGGGTTTTAGGAAGGAATGATGTCAGTAGTTAAAGGAAGTTTTAATAAAAATTTTCAAAGCATTTGAAAGATTTCTTTGGCAGCGCGATCGCAAACTCCCACTTCTCCCAAGGAGGAGCGCATTTCTTGATAATCTGCAACAGTTTGCTGGCGACGTTCGGGATTGAGTAAGAGTTCTAAAGCTTCTTGGACAATGTTTTCTGGCGTAGCTTGATCTTGCAGCAATTCTGGCACAATCGACCGCATCATTACCAAGTTGGCTGGCGACATGAAGGGAATCGAGAATTTTAGAAGATTACGGGCAATCCAATAGGTAAAGCGACTAACGCGGTAGAGAACCACCTGCGGCACGTTTAAAAGGGCAAGTTCCAGATTTACAGTCCCCGACTTAGCGATCGCTAAATCAGCCGCCGCCAGAACTTCCTGACTTTTACCAGAAACCAGAGTTGCATTTAAACCATAACGTCCAATCGCCGCTTCAATTTGGAGCCGATAAGCTTCCAGAGACAAAGGAATCCAGAAATGAACTTGAGGCAGTTTGTTTTGGATCGCTTTCGCCGCCTCAAACATAACCGGCATGAGATACTTGAGTTCTTGAGGACGAGAGGCAGGGAGAAGCGCGATCGCAATTTGTTCTGGCTCTATCTCTAAGATTCTTCGTGCCGCTTCTCGGCTGGGAGCCTTTTGCATCCGATCCACCAAGGGATGCCCCACCCAAGCAGCCGATGCCCCCCGTTTTTGGAAATATTGCGCTTCCTCTGGGAAAATCGCCAACACTTGGTCGCTAATCTCGATGATTCGAGTGGTGTCGCGCTTAAAGGGCGACCAAACCCATACCTGCGGCGTGATGTAGTACGCGACTGGCACCTGCGGCATCTGTCGCTGAAGATAAGTGCCAACGCCAATATTTGGGCCTAAGTAGTCAATTAGCACCACCAGATCGGGTGGGTTCTCTCGGAGGTACTGTTTGGCTCGACGCTGGACTTGTAAGGTCGGTAACACATAAGGGAGAGATTCAAAAAGCCCCACCGAACCAATCCCGCTGGTATTGCTCAAGAGAGTCGCACCCGCCGCCGCCATGCGATCGCCCCCCAAGGCAACAATTTCTAATTCCAAGCCAGTTGCCTGTGCTTGTCGATAAAGTGCCTCAATCAGTAGCGCCCCTTGCAGATCCCCTGAAACTTCGCCAGTGCTGATAAATATACGCATTAATTTGGTAATCAGTAATGGGTAATCGAGTTTTGAGTTTTGAGTTGAGTTTTGAATGAAACAAATAACTTTGAACTCAAAACTCAGACGCGGTTTAGGGCGTCTCTACAACTTTTTTCCCAATTACTCTTCATCTTTATTCTTCGTTCTTTTCCCTGGAATCGGACCGCGCCGCCCTGGCGCTTGAGAAAGTTGCAGGAACCGGCGCAGGTGTTGCAAGTATTCGTTATCTGGGAGCAGATCCAGTTGTTCTAGGGATTGATTCAGGGGTAATCCAGAACGATAGAGAATCCGAAACGCTTTTTTGAGAATTCCCAACTCAGCGGCAGATAAACCAGCGCGTTTGAGTCCCACCAAGTTGAGACTGCGTACCCGCGATGGATTTCCCTCTACAAGCAGATAAGGAGGCACATCGCGGTCAATGCGACTCATCCCGCCCACCATCGCGCCTCGCCCGATGTGGACAAATTGATGAATCCCTAGGACGCCACCAATCACCGCCCGCGAATCGATCTGGACGTGCCCAGCGAGCGACACCGCATTGGAAATAATCACTTTATCTGCGATCGCGCAATTATGAGCAACGTGGACATAAGCCATCAGCAAATTGCCATTGCCAATTACCGTCGCTTCACCCTCGCCAGTTGCCCGGTTAATTGTGACATACTCTCGAATTCGATTACCATCACCAATTTTTACCCAGGTTTTAGCCCCGTCATACTTGAGGTCTTGGGGTTCTAAGCCAATTGCTGCCCCCGGAAAAATGTGATTTTGTGCACCAATTTCCGTTGGTCCCTCGATTACAACATGAGCGCCAATCGTGGTTTCAGCACCAATTTTTACTTGTTCTCCAATCACCGCATAAGGCCCAACTTGCACGCTGGGGTGTAGTTGAGCGTCAGGGTGAATTATCGCGGTGGGATGAATCATATACAGGACTGTTAGCGCTCTTCGGCGCGATCGCGCGGACTGTTAGCGAAGCACGGACTGAGTAAACAAAAGTGACAAGTCACAAATCAAAACTGAGGAATGAGGAATAAAGTTAGCGTTAGGAGTTATGAGTCAGAATTTAACCATCAGCTTCTTCAACTAATGTGCCATCAAACTTCTTTTCTCAAACCTGTTTTTTAGCCTGCGAATAGAGTAGGGCTAAGCAAACACTCCTCAGTCCTCATGACTGTTTTAGTCAACGATGGAAAACATCAGTTCGCCTTCTGTAGCCAATTGACCATCGACTTCGGCACGGGCGTGCATCTTTCCAAAACGACGCCGTTTGACACACAGCAGTTCCACGGTCATGACTAGCTGATCTCCCGGTACTACGGGGCGACGGAAGCGGACTTTATCAATGCCAGCAAACATAAATAAGCCGCTTTCAATATCTGGGAGTTGGGTCAATACAATCCCGCCCACTTGAGCCATTGCTTCCACAATTAATACCCCAGGCATAATCGGACGACCGGGGAAATGCCCTTGAAAATGGGGTTCATTAAAGGTGACATTTTTGATGCCCACAGCCCTTTCTCCGGGCACGTACTCGATAATCCGATCCACCAATGCAAAAGGATACCGATGGGGCAGCAATTTTTGAATGTCTTCGATCGTCAGGATGGTTTTGGCAGCAGACTGGCTGTTTTGTGCTGTTTCTTCCCCGACATTCTTGGCTTGGGGCGTCGCAGTCTCAGCATCGGGTGTATTGACTTCAATCAGTGTGGACATGGGCTGTATGACAGGGATTAGAGGCTAGGGGCTAGAGTTGCGATCGCGCAGCCACTTTACACAGGCTCACTCAGGGCGACTCGCAACTTCTTGGAGTAACTGCTGGGTGAGTTGAATATGCAGGTGATGGCTGGCTTTGTAGGCGAGGATATGAGCTTGCGGGAAATATCCCAGTAAACTTAAATCCCCTACTAAATCTAAAAGTTTATGACGCACTGGCTCATTTGAAAATCTTAAGGGAGGATTAAGCCATCCTTGTGAATCGCAAACGAGGGCGTTGTCTAAACTTCCGCCTTTGATTAAACCTGCGGCTTGTAACTGCTCAATTTGGTGAGCCAGACCAAACGTGCGAGCGGGTGCGATCGCTTCGGCAAAATTTTCTCGCCCCGGCGTCCAGCTGTGCCACTGGTTGCCAATCGCCGCCGAGTCAAAGTCAATTCCGTAGGAAAAGCGCAACTCTGGCGCTGGTAGGGCGGCGACAAAAGCATCGCCTTGATAGACCCAGACGGGCTTTTCTATCTTAAAAGTTGAATCGGGAATTAATTCATCGTTACCGACAATCCCTGCTTGCGCGATCGCTTCCGCCCAAATCAGCGCTGAGCCATCCAGCAGGGGCACTTCCGGGCCATCAATCTCAATTCGAGCGTTATCGACACCGCTGCCTGCTAAAGCGGCTAGCAGGTGTTCCACAGTCCGAACCCGCGCCTCTCCACTGCTAGCAAGTTCGGTGGAGAGGGTTGTCTGACTGACTGCTTCCACCCGCGCTGGAATCACGGGTGCCCCAGCCAGGTCAACTCTGACAAAGTAACGTCCCTCTCCAGCCGCCGCTGGTAGCACTCGGACATGGGTAGGGACGCCGCTATGTAGACCGACGCCAGATTGTTCAAAAGATCCTTTTAGCGTGTGTTGTTTCATAATTAAAAATTAAAAATTAAAAACTAAAAATTGAAGAAATTCTCCTAATTTTTAATTTTTAATTTTACATTTTTAATTTTTAGAATCTCTCCCCAATTCCAAAGTGGAGGCGGCTGTCCCCTTCGTTATTAAAACCATAGTCGATACGAATCGGGCCGAGGGGAGATTGCACGCGGACGCCAAGACCATAACCAAAGCCGCTTCCGGGCTTACCCCGCACCCCAGCCGGATCTCCGGGCACGGTGCTACCAGTCCCGAAATCGGTTGCGGCATCGACAAACAAAGCACCACCCACAATCGAGAAAATCGGGAAGCGATACTCTGCGGTCGCTTGGATAAAGCTGCGACCGCTGCCGACATCTCCTTCCTCAAAACCCCGCACCGAGTTACTACCGCCTAGAGAGAAAGCTTCATAGGGAGGTAAATCGCCGAGGACGGTTCCGGCTTGAACGTTGAAGGCGAGCGCTTGTGGCCCTGGGGAGAAGTTCGTATATCTGACAGGAAGATAGTAGCTATAGCTACCGCGCAGACGGTTAAACAGAATCCCTCCCACACCTACGGGGAGAGACTGTTCAACGCCTAGGCGCAGTAGAGATCCAGAGGTCGGAATTACGGCGCTGTTACGGCGATCGCGCACAACCCCAAATTGCAGGGTCAACAAGTCGTCTTTCCCTTCCCCACTAAAGCTCAGGTCGTTGCCTAGCTCATCCTTCGGGCTAATGTCGCCGTCGGAATTTCGGATCGAAACCCGTTGATACTGCAAGCCCAGACTCGCTCTCCATTCCGGATCTGCAAAAACATCTCGGGAAAGCGGACGGGTAAAGGTGACGCCACCCCCCAATCGCAGGACGCGGGGTCTGTCTCCATCGGGTAATTCCACCTCTGTGTCACCGCCATCAAAAATCAGCGAAATGGATCGGCGTCTGAACCCATTGACGGTGTAGGAAGTCCGGTAAGGATCGCCAGCAATCCAGGGATCTGTAAAGTTGACATCAAATAGCAGTTCTCGCTGACCGACCTGCAACTCTGCCCCCAGCTTCTGGTTATTGCCCCCCAGATTTTGCTCTTGATAGCTAATGGTGCCGAATAATCCACTAGCGGAACTAATCCCAGCACCCGCCGCCACTGAGCCGGTGTTCTTCTCAATCACGTCCACGACCACCACCACTTTGCGCGGATCTTGCCCCGGTCTGAATGAGAGTCGCACATCTTCAAAGATGCCTAAGCGAAAGACTCGGCGCAGATCCCTTTCCGCTTTCGTCCGGTTAAAGACTTCTCCAGAATTCAGTTCAATTTCTCGCGTGATGATGAAATCGCGGGTGCGACCCCGGATGGGTTGACCTTCATCATTTGCGGGTTGTCCGTCTTTGTCGAGAAAGCGGACTTCGATATCCTCAATCAGTCCTTCTGCTACCTCTAGACGTACCGTGCCATCCTCAGCAATCTGGGGTGCGGCAACTACTTGTGCCAAGTCATAGCCGTTTTCTTTGTACCACTGGTTTATTTTTTTAATGCCTTCTTGCAGTTCGCGGATGTTGAGGGTGCGACCATACTGAGGCGCGAAGGCGTCATCGATTACCTTTTGGGGGAGTGCCCGCTGATTTTGGTCGGCAGGGACGGGGACAACCACTACCTGACGCAAAACTGGGTTAGGTTCTACTACAAAGACGACACGGACACCCAGCGGGGTATCCTGTGGCTCTACTCTGGCGTTGCTGAAAAAACCTGTGGCGTAGATGGCATTCACATCTTCCTGTAACTGGCTCCGGGTCGCCGTTTGTCCGGGTCGGGTGCGAATTGCCTCATAAACTTCGTTTTCGAGATCCCCTTCTACGCCAGTAACAACGACTTCACCCACTAGCACTCTGGCTTCTGGCTGGTCAGTAGGCGCAGGTTGTACCGTTTCAGGCGTTGTTGCAGGTTGTCCACCTTCAGGGGTTGGTACAGGTTGTTCCCGTGGCTCTGGCAACTCAAGATTCGGCTCACCAGTCGTCCCTGGCGTGAGATCGAATTCAATGGTATCCGGCGTTTCTTGTTGCGGTGTTGATTCTTCGCCAGTGCGCGGAACCACTGGCTCTGTTTCCGGCGTGGGAGAGGATGGAGATTGGGTTGTGGGAGTTTGGCTGAGTACGGATGAGGGGGATTTTGCCCCTACAGGCTCTTTTGTTGTTGGAACGCTCATGGTGTTAACCACCACGTTATTGGCTGGTGGCGGTTCCCGACGACTGCTACTGGCAACCTCTACGCGCTCCGGTTTAACTGGGACGTTAACTGGGACGTTAACTGGAGCGGGTGCGGTGGTGGAGCGTGTAACAATCTCAGTGAGGCTGGGCGACGGTCTAAGCGCCCTCCCAGGCGGTGTCGTCTCTGGGGCACTCACAGCATTGACGACTACGTTATTGGTTGGTTGAGATTCTGGGCGATCGCGTCCTGCGTCAGCCTGGGTCTGCTCAATATAATCGCCATACCACGCTGTTCTCTCGGAGGTGTCCGACGAAGAATTTGTCGTTTGCCCTCTGGCAGGAAATGCTACACAGCAGGCAGATGAGGCAGCCAAAATCGTCAATAAAAAGGGAGATAAGCGCATTCTTTTACTCGTTTTCGACACTTCCACACACATTGAAAATAGAGACAAAAGTAAAAAAGCAAAAAGCCAAAGAAAGAATTTTTTCTGCTTTTACTTTTTACGATTTACTTGTTCGAGAACTCTTTTTAGCACTTGCTGGTAGGCATCTTCCACCTGCCCCAAATCCCGACGGAACCGATCTTTATCTAGCACTCGCCGGTCGGGATCGTCTTCAGACTCATCCCAAAGACGGCAGGTATCGGGGCTGATTTCGTCTCCCAGTCGTATCTCGCTATGCCGGTCAACGCCAAACTCCAACTTGAAATCCACTAGGGTAATCCGGCATTGGTGAAAAAAGTCTCTGAGGATTTCGTTAATCCGCAAGGCGCTACTTTGTAATTGGTCAAGCTGTTCTGGTGTCGCTAATTTCAATAACATCAAGCGATCGCGTGTTAACAAAGGATCTCCGAGATCGTCATTTTTAAAATAAAATTCCACCAGCGGATCGGGCAGGACGGTACCTACGGGCAACCCTGTTTGTTGACACAGACTTCCCGCAGCAATGTTCCTGACCACCACTTCTAGGGGCAGAATCTTTAACGCTTGGACGCGCATTTGGTTGGGTGCCGGACAGTCAATGAAGTGGGTTGGGATGCCCGATGCTTCCAAAACCTGGAACAAATAAGCGGCAATGGTGCAGTTAATTTCACCTTTGCCGATAATCTGACCGCGCTTTTTGGCATTAAAGGCGGTAGCTTCGTCTTTGAAGTGAGCCAGCAGAATGTCCGGATCGTCCGTGGTATAGAGAATCTTGGCTTTGCCTTCGTAAAGGTTGGTTGATTGGGCGGACATGGAGAGTCGTTATTTGTATTAATGGATCGTCGGCAGCAGCACAGAAGATTTTAATGCCTTAGGAGCCGAATGGCGTCAACATCTGGGCATCTGCGAGTAACTGGCATAATCTTTGATTAAGATAAGGTTAAATTTTGATTAATTTGTAATTAAAATAAGCGCAGCCCTTTGTGCAAAGATCACAATAGTGGTCAAGACTCGAACAAAACACCCGGTAAATCCTGATTCCAACAGCGGGCGATCGCAAGAAAGTTCTACCGACTCCAAGGTGGATCGGGCAACGGTCGGAATACCTCCCTGTTTCTGTTGCTAGCTTTTCCAGCTTGGGCAAAAAACAGGATTAACGATTGGTTCGTTTCTCACGCCAGTAGGTTGAGTAGTTTATCCCAAGGAGGTAATCTATGGCAGACCGCTCTGATTTTCTGTATCCTCGTAGTCGTTACTACGGTCAAGTCAAGCCAGAAAACCTGGTTTTTAACGCAAATTTGCAGGAATTTGCTCAACGGGTGAATTTCATCTGCAACCTGGAAACTGGGGGGAAAATTTCATCCTCCGAAGCCTACGAACAAATTAAGAGTCTCTGGAAGCAGTTGAAAAAAACCAAAAAGCAACTCGCCATCGGTGAGAACCCTTTCCAGAGTGGAGAGGATAATCCGGAAAGGTGAGGTGCAAAAGGGCAGCGTCTAGAGAATTTACGCCCATTCGCGAATAGCGATTAACCTCATTTGCTGGTCATCGTGTGGACTCCGTCCCAGGCATCTGAAGGCGGTTGCCGAAGGTAGTTCTTACACCGTTCCAAGTGGACGGTGACTGCCTGATCCGTGGGTCGTAGGCTGTAGGCGTCCTCAAAGTAGGCGATCGCTTTCTGGAAGCTTCTTCCCGTGTAGGCTGTACGCCCAAGATGATAGAGATCGAGAAACTTCTTCGTGGAGTCGTCGAGATGCTGTCGATGGTCGCCGATCAACTCGTAAATACTAACGGCGGTATTTTTGCCCTTGACGCGGATTTTGTCTAACTCTCGCACCAAGATGCGATCGCGGCACAAGTTGTAGGTAAACTCGCTCAAGATAATATCGCAGCCGTACTCCTTGGTGACGCTTTCCAGGCGAGAACTCAAGTTCACCCCATCCCCAATCACCGTGTAGTCCATCCGTTTGTGGGAACCAATGTTGCCGGAAACGACTTCTCCAGAACTTAGTCCAATGCCAATATGAATTTGCGGCTGGTTTCCAAATAAACGGCGACGGTTAAACTCTGCCAACCGGCGGCGCATATCCAACGCCGACTGAACCGCCATCCAAGCATGATTTTCTGCCAAAGGCAGGGGCGCACCAAACACCGCCATCAAGGCATCGCCGATGAATTTATCTAAGGTGCCTTCGTGGTTAAAGACTGCCTCTACCATCGTTTCAAAATACTGATTCAGCAGCGAAACCACTTCCGAAGCCCCTAAATTTTCCGTCAGAGTGGTGTAGCCCCGGATGTCAGAAAATAAAATTGTCACCTCCTTGCGTTCGCTCATCATCAGCGCTTTATCGCCCAGTGCCATGACTTGCTCTGCCACTCTAGGCGTCATGTAGCGATACAAGGTAGATTTCATCCGTTTTTCGTGGCTGATGTCTTCCAAGACCACCAAGCCTCCTCTGACGCCTCCTTCCGGATTGGTAAGGGGATTAACGGTGAGATTCATACTCCGTTCAATTTCCTGGACTTGATCGGCACTCAAAATCTGATGACAACTGTGGGTGGCGACACTGCCAGGACTGCATGATTCATTCCAGGGAATGAAGATGTTTGGATTGAGGCGATCGCGAATTGCCAGAATATGGACTCCAGTGGGTTCTCCCTCCGAGTGAGTCGCTTCCGAATTGAGAACTTCTGCTACCTGCTGACACTGGGCGCATTGTGCCTGCACGGACAATTCTGGCATTGCTCCTACGGCTGCTACTGACGGCTGGTGGTTCTTCTCTACATACAATCCCACTGTCAGGGTTTGCTCCGGCACATATTGCTTGGCACCCGTCTTCAGACTATCCTGGAGGCGAAACTGGAGATGTTCGATGGGCACCACATCCCAAACGAAACGACCGATTAGTTTCTGCTCCCACAGATGCTTGTTGTTTTTACCCGTGGTTTCCCGAATTGGGCACCCTAACAACTCCAGTGCAGCTTCGTTAATCGTGACAATCCGTCCCTGCATGTCTGTAGAGATGACTGCATCTGAGAGACTTTGCAGGATATCTTTTTGATACTGCTTTTCCAACAACACATTCTCGAAGAGCTTGGCATTTTCCAGCGCAATTCCCGCCTGGATATTAAATGCCTGCATAAACTCTTCATCTGAACTCGTGAAGCTGCCGGGTTGCTTGTTAATTAACTGCGTAACGCCGATTAATTCCATTGATGAATTAAACACCGGCATACATAGGATATTGCGTGTCAAATAACCCGTCCGTTGGTCGGCGCTGGGATCGAAACGCGGATCTTTATAAGCATCCGGGATATTTAGCGGCTGACGAGTGGAGGCAACATAACCGGCAATTCCTTTGTTAGAAGGAATGCGAATCGGGATGATCTCCGTACCATCTTTGTTGGCAACTTTCGTCCAGAGTTCTCCCGTTTCTTTGCTCAGCATAAATAGGGTGCTGCGATCCGCCTGCATCAGATCCCGCGCTTGCTCCATCACAAAGCGCAGAGTTGCTTCCAAGTCAAGACTTTGACCGAGATAGGTGGTTGCCCGCAACAGTGCCTCTGCCCCCCGCTGCTTGCGTGCCGCCATATAAAACGATTGGCAGCTTTCTAGGATAATGCCGATAGAGGCAGCAAAGTCGCGGAATCCCTGCTCATCCTCCTCGGTAAACGGCCCATCCCCAGCTTTATTTAATAGCTGAACGACCGCAACAATCTGGTTTTTGCTGCTATAAATCGGCATACAAAGCAGACTGCGGGTTCGGTAGCCCGGTCGCTCGTCAACTTCTTTGTTAAAGAGTGGGTGAGAGTAAGGGTCTGGAAGATTCAAAGATTCGCCGGTGCTGGCGACGTGACCGGCAACGCCAATATTAATGGGAATCCGGATTTGCTTGGTGGCTCTCCCAGTCTCCGTATCGGGAATTTTTGACCAAAGTTGATTTTTTTCTTCGTCTACTAAAAAAATAGTGGTGAGGTCTGCTTGCAGAATCTGACCCATTTTGAGGGTAAAGGCGTCCATGACCTGCTCCAGCATGGTTTCCAGCGCTTCGTTGTTGATCATGTCGATCGCCCGCAGAAACTGCTGGAACTCAGCGGTAATAAAGTCGAGTAAGCAGATAAATTCGCCGAATGACAGGTCTTTGACGCGCGAGGTCAGGGCGCTAGTACGATTGAGTTGCGTAAGCTGAGTTAACGTAGCCAGAACGCTGCCGGTATTAGAGAGTGTCATGGGGAGAAGCATTTGCAAGCTGTGGTTTTAGCTGTTAGCTGTTATTAGTATGCGATTCACACTTTTTTTTAGATTCAATTTAGTCAAAATACCCGTAAAAGCCTAAAATCGCGATTAATTCTGTAAAAACTAGCCGAAAAACGCAAATTTTCGCATCTTTACGGGGAAAAGCGTTGTTCAATCTGGGTTTGTTTGGTCTCCACCTACTGAGCTAATCGTTAACGCTTAAAAAATAAGCACCCACTAACTTAATTTAACCTCGGAGACCTGAAATCCTCATCCGTAGTGTTTAGAAATATGTATTAAATAGGAGCATTTCAGGGTTCAGTTATCAGTTGTTTTTCGGAAACCCTGACTGCTGAACCCTGACTGCTAATGATTGATTGTTAATGAATCGCTGTTTCGTAGTAATTTTGCAACTGGCGGGTGGCGGCAGCCCAACCCCAGCGTTCGGCTTCGAGGCGGGCATTTTGCCGTAGGGTTTCCCGTTCTTCTTGATGGGCCAAAAGGCGCTTGGTAGCAGCGATCGCTCCCTCTTCATCTTTTGGGTCAAATAAGTAACCGTTAACGCCATCGGTAACGATATCGGGAATCCCTCCGGAACGAGCGGCGACAACGGGACATCCGGCTGCCATCGCCTCCAACAGCACTAATCCTAAAGTTTCTGTGCGCGAGGGAAAAATAAAGGCGTCTGCTGAGGCAAAGGCTGAGGCGAGTTCAACGCCGGTCAGATAGCCGACGAAATGGGTGGGTGTCCCGGCAAAGTGTTGTTGCAAGGCTTGTCGATGGGGGCCATCTCCCACTAAGGCGAGACGCGCGTTGGGAATGGCTGCTAGGACGGGCTTAATGCGGTCAATTTCCTTTTCTGCGCCCAGACGCCCTACGTAGAGTAATAAGGGGCTTTCCGGGTGTCCTTGGCTAAGACGCGATCGCATTTCTCGGCTTGATAAGTGGGGCTGGAATAATTCTGTATCTACCCCCCGCTGCCACAAATCCACTCGCTGGATGCCATGACTGGTAAGTTCCTGCACCATCGCCGTAGAAGTACAGAGATTCAGCCGCGCTTGGTTATGGGCTGATTTGAGCAATTCCCACAGCACACCTTCTAACATTCCCAAGCCGTAATGCTGGAGATACTGGGGTAAATGGGTATGATAAGACGCTAGTAAGGGAATCTGCATCGCTTTGGCGTAATACAGACCCGCTAGTCCCAAAATAGCTGGGTTGACAACATGAATGATATCCGGTTGAAACTTCTCTAGTTGATAACCAATGGAGGGGCGGGGAAAAGCCATTTTCAACTCTGGATACCAAGGCAACGGGAAGCCAGAGACTCCGTAGATCCTAGCTCCTTTATATTCGGTTAACCCCCCATCTGGGGAAAAAATCAGCACTTCGTTGCCGCTGCGCTGTAAATGTTCAACGGTGTGGCGCAGGCGCGTCACAATGCCGTCAACCTTGGGCAAAAAGGTTTCGGTAAAAAGAGCAATTCGCATAATTCAGTGCTGAGGGATGAGGACTGAGGGCTGAGTGATAGATTTAAGAGCGATCGCGACTGAGGGCTAAGGACTCAATGAACGGTCAAGTCTGAGGAGTTATTAAAGTTTATCTGTCTTTATCAATGCAACAATTCAACCCAGCAAATTGCTTACCAGTTGCCACTCTCTCCTCTATCTCTCTTTTCACTCAGTCCGTGCTTCGCACCGCTTCGCTAACAGTCCTCAGTCCTCAATCCTGATTACTGACGGTGCCAAGAAACTTTGGGCATGATCTGATTTTTATCGACGCGGTGCTGGTACTTGACGGCAAAGTTGAGCAACGAGTCGAGTAGGGCGTCGGAGAGATAATGAGGTTGTAAGCCGAGATCGAGCAAATTGGTGTTTTTGGCGTTGAAGTAGTGTTCTTCTTTCTCGACTCTGGGATTGTCGAGGTTGTGGATATCAACATTCAGTCCCAAGGAATTCCCGGCTTTTTTCACCATTGCAGCTAAGTCACCGATGCTAAATAGTTCGGTGAATTGGTTGAAGACGCGGAATTCGCCGGGTTGGGCGGGGTTCGCGATCGCGAGTTCCATACATCGCACTGTATCTCGAATATCCAAAAAGCCTCTCGTCTGACCGCCTTTCCCGTACACCGTCAGGGGATGCCCAATTGCTGCTTGGATACAAAAGCGGTTGAGTGCCGTCCCAAAGACTCCATCGTAGTCCAGGCGGTTAATTAACAGCTCATCCATGCCCGTCTCTTCTGTCAAAACGCCGTACACGACGCCCTGATTCAAGTCGGTGGCGCGTAGCCCCCAAATCCGGCAAGCAAAGTGGATATTGTGGCTATCATGAACTTTGCTGAGGTGATACATCGATCCGGGCTGCTTCGGATAGGGCAAAGTATCCTTACGCCCGTTGTGTTCGATGGTGATGTAGCCTTCTTCAATATCAATGTTAGGTGTCCCGTACTCGCCCATCGTCCCTAATTTGACGAGGTGACAGTCGGGGAAATCTTCTTTGATCGCATATAGCAAATTCAGCGTCCCCACCACGTTGTTCACCTGGGTGACGACAGCGTGTTCTCGGTCAATCATCGAGAAGGGTGCCGAACGCTGTTCGCCAAAGTGAACGATTGTCTGTGGTTCAAACTGGTGCAGCGCTGACTGGAGGAACTCGTAGTTAGTGATATCCCCAATAAATAGGTCTATGGATTTGCCGGTGAGGTCCTTCCAGCGCTGAAGGCGTTGTTGAATGGGTGCAATAGGGGTTAGGGTATCTGCGCCTAGTTGCATATCCCAGTGACGCCGCACCAGGCTATCTAGAATGCCGACTTCGTATCCTCGACTGGAAAGATAAAGCGCGGTTGCCCAACCGCAGTAGCCATCACCGCCAATAACCAAGACTTTCATACGGGTTCAATTAATCTTGCTTGCCAACACTCGGTAAATTTACCAGGTAATGGTACCTTCTAGACCATCGAAGTGAATTCCTTCTGAGCGATCGCCGGTACACCCCATCGAGCTTGTAGTCGTTTGCTTCTTTCTCGTATTTCTTCCCTCCTTCGTCATCAATCTTTGGGAGGAAAGCGTTGTTGTCCCAGTGGCGGCGACCCAGCAATCAGGGCGACCTAGCAATCAGATGTGAAAGTGTCTCCAAGACCTCCAGATTGAAAGTTGAAGGTTCCTAGCGACAAGGAACCTTCAACCTTTAGCTTTGAACCCTTTACACCTTCACTTCCTCGGCAAAACTTCCCCAACGGACGAACTCGAAAGGACCCCCGACCGATCCCCAAATATGCTCATCGGTTTCGGGATCGCGTCCCCGATCGAGACTGATAAACCTGTTTTCGTCAATCTCAAAGGTGCTGTCGAGATAGGTGTTTTGACCTTTGCGAACCACCATACAACCTTTACCGGGTTCGACGTAACCTTTGAAGCTGTGACCTGTCCATTCGACGATCATGTTACAGCCTGGTAATTTTTCCAGTTGGTCTGCTTTGAGGTTGTGCAGGCGCTTGGGGTCGCGGGAGGCACCATAAAATTGTTCTTCATTCTTAACTGTGTAGTTTTCAATTTCGATGCGATCGCCATTCGTAATTAACTTTAAAACCCGCAGCCGATATGGGTCATTAATCATATAGTCATACGCTTGTTCCACCAGGAAACTCACGCCCGACAACAGTTCCAGGGGTAGAGGACGCATACAGACGCGGATATGGGCAAAGATGGGAGGATTTTCAAATGCTTGTGCTTGGTTGCTGAAATCTGCTGCCATCCAGCGAGCTAAGGTAGCAATATCAGTAGAATGCGTCATTGTTTATTAAAATGCCGTTGTTGAGAAATGATCCCCCTTATTTTAAGATGCGCGATCGCTCCTCCTGAAGTTTCTTGAAATGATGAAGCTACTAGAACGAATGCAGTTGTCCTTGACAGGGCTTTCGGTCGGAGATGCCTTGGGTGACAGGTTTTTTGGGCTGGGAGAGGAACTGCGCGAAAGAATCCAAAGGCGTCAAATTCCTCCAAAACTCTGGCGCTACAGTGACGATACTGAAATGGCACTGTCTATCGTGGAGACGCTGTGTCGCTATGGGAAAATAGACCCCGATGCACTTGCCGCCGCGTTTGCCGAACGCTTCAATCCTAATCGCGGTTACGGTGAGGGGGCGCAACAGTTGTTAATTCGGCTGCAATGGGGCGCAGACTGGCGCACAGAAGCTTCAGAGATGTTCGGGGGTACTGGTTCTTATGGCAATGGTGCGGCGATGCGGGTGGCACCATTAGGCGCTTATTTTGCTCACGATCTAGACGCAGTGAGAGAAAACGCGATACTCTCAGCGCAACCAACACACGCTCATCCAGAGGGAATTGCTGGAGCGATCGCTGTTGCAGTTGCTGCTGCGATCGCTTACAGGGTGGGTGAAGGTGAATTTATGTCTGGAGAGCAATTTCTCCAACAGGTTGCTCTGAATGTCCCGGAAAGCGAGATTCAGAGCAGCATTCGGCAAGCGATAGATATTCCGAGCGATCGCTCTCCACCTGTGGTAGCGCAACAACTGGGTTCCGGCTACAAAATTTCAGCTCAAGATACGGTGCCTTTTGCCCTGTGGTGTGCTGCCCATCATCTGGAAGACTACCAGGAAGCTTTCTGGGCGACAATTAGCGGTTTAGGCGACATGGACACAAACTGCGCCATTGTAGGCGGGATTGTTGCCCTTTCCGCACGCCAAAAAGGAGTCCCTACCCCGTGGATTCAGGCGAGGGAACTGTTGCCAGATAATTTTTCAAGCATTTTTGCTGGCGAAAGTTATTAAAAATGCAAAATCAAGGTAAAAAACTGAACGCGCTACCCGTTTTAGGTAGATGCACAGGAGATACACACAAGATTTTCTTGCTCCCCTCTCCGTGAAGGTCGAGTGGCGGGGAGTGAAGTTTTTCTTATCGCATTCAAATAGGTTTAAGCTGAAGAAAAAATTCCCTTTTTGTTATTTTTTTTTAGGTTCCTCGATCTGGGCTGGGCACACTGCTTGATAGAAATCCCCGATGATACTTCCCGATTGAATTTTTGCTTCTAGCAGCTTGTCGTTTTTACCTACATCGATATCCCCGACAATCCGACCGCTTTGGTCAAAACGAATAGACCGACGCCATCGGAATAAGCCTTTTTTACACTCTATTGCATGATAATTGTCCACCCCAATCGCACCATCTGCTTCCGGAGCTTGAAACAGATTCCGTCGCCAGAATTCTACAAGATTTCCCTGACGCACAATCCGCGCATCGTCGATATAGATAGGGGTGTTGTCGAGGGTTTTGCTTACGGGCACCCAAGCCGCGATCGCTCTTGACGTAGCAATCATTGTCATCAAGCTGATCCCGGATACTATAGCGAGACGCGAATGTTGAAAGGTAAGCAACTTAGTCATGGGATTGCAAAGATTATCGAGATGAATTAAAGGGTGATAAATGCGAGCGTTAACTGTTTTTAACGCCTGCTTTTGAGTCGGAATAATAGAAACTGAGTCGTCTGTTTATCTTGGAAATTATCGTCACTGACTAGAAGTAAACTTTGGCTACCATCCGGCAAGCGTGGACCAAAAGTCATGCCTTCCAAATTGCCCAACGGAATGCCTATTTCATCCAAGTCCAACAGCAACTTTTTCTTCACTGGCTCAATGCCGGTAAGCTCACCTTTAAGGCTGGGAACACTAGAAATATCTGTTGCCCCGCCCATTGCTGCCTGATAAATTCTCACCCTGTAACCTAACAGGCTCAAAGAACGTTCCAAGGTGAGGAAGTGCCCCCCTGCATCTAAAGATAAAAATTCCGGCAAGCCATCTTTGAGTGCCCCACTTGGAGGCGGTTCCATTTCATATAAATGTTCGGCAATCAACAGCGGTGGGCCATCGCTGAGCAAATAGTGCAAGATCCGACATTTTGCTCCCTGCTTTGAACTAATTGCTTCGCTATCCTGCATCAATGATGACTCAGTGGCAGTAAATAGACGAAACGGTTCCCCGGCTGCTGGGAGAGTACCGACAGGATTGAGGGTCAGGGCTTCAAACCCCAGGTTATTCTGGATGCCACGAGTCTGGGTTTTGTTGCCGCTGACATCGGGAAGATAGCGTTCCGGGATGGGTAAGTTCTGCCGCAGACGTCCAGTTTTTAAGTCAAACTCCCCGATAAAGGGGGCAATGCCATCGCGGGCGACCCCTTCGCTAGAGATAAATACTGATTGTTGAGGAGACAGAGCAATCCCTTCCGTATCCACCGTACTCTTGGGATAGGTGTTGCCATCTTCCTTGGTTAGAAAGGTAACGTTCTCAACTTCTACTTTCTGGATGCCAATTTTGCCATCGCTGGCGTCATCGATAACCATGTTGAGAGTGTAGAACCGGGCTGGGGCAAACTTACTGCGGTCATCTGAAATTGCGTAAAAACGGTTCTGCTTCCGGTCGTAGGTCAGCCCCGATAAGCCAGAAACAGGTGTATCCTTAAATTTCGTCTTGGGTAGCTGGTATTCCCCCAAAAAGTCGAGGGATAGATCCAGAAAAACTCGATCTTGTGTCATTCCTGGCTGGACTCCGCAGGAAGTGACAAAAGTCAGTAAGGCGATCGCTATCCCCAGCACCCAAGATCGTGGTCTAAATTGCCCACCGTTCACCAGCTTTCTCCTAAACTTCACAACAAGCGCGGAAACTATCGCTTTACTGTAGCAGTCAGTTGGGTGAGAAACGCTACAACTTCTGATATTAACCAGGTCTGCTTGTATAGTTTGTTATTAACAATTTAAACTGCTCGCGCTAAAAATATTATGCAGAATTTGCTTGCTCGTCTGTGGTTGCAGCAACGTCGCTCAAGGGCTTTAGGGTTGGGAATTGCTGCTGCTTTGTTCCTACTGTGTTCCGGTTCTGCCGGATGGGCAGCAACTGCGGCGGATAATAAACCCAAACCCAACCCCTTAGAGATAACGACACCCGATCCACTGCTGCCGCAGCCGCAAGTAGATCGTCCCCTGACTCCTGGAGAAATCAGCCAATTCAGGCAGGCTCTGGATGAATTAAATGCTCAGGCAGCTGCTCAGCTTAAAGCCGGTAATGCACCGGCAGCGTTTGAAATTTGGTATCGGGAATTGCGATTGCGGCGATCGCTAGGGACAGTGGAAGAGGTGGAAGCGCTAGGACGAGTTGGAGCGATCGCTTGGGAAAATAATCAAAAACTTGATTTGCAAATCATCACCAAGCGTTTGCAAGCAATTCAGGATCGGGCTTTTGGCAGGACACCAGAGCCGAAAGGCAAAACGCCGCGCCAGCAAACAAACCAAAATGGAGGCAAAACCGAAGAAATTGTTTTGTCTTCCCCTGTCTCCGCAGTGGACATAAAGCTGTTGCAAGCTTTGGGTCAAGCTTACCAGCAGATACGACTGCCAGCCCCCGCGCTAGAAGATTATCAGCTGTTGCTGGCTGATGCACGGCAGCGCCAAGATAAAGCCACAGAAGAGGCAATGCTGAAAATCATTGCCCAATTGCACCTGAACTGGTTTGATTATCCCAAGGCAGCGGCAACTTATGAGGAATTGCTGAGTTTTGCCACTCAACAGGGCGATACGGTCAACCAAGTGGTTTATCTGCAACAGCTGACTTACATTTACGACAAGGCGAAGCAACCGGAAAATTCTTTAAAAGTGAAGCAACGGCTGGCAGAAAGTTACCTCGCCATTAATGATTTAACTCAGATACCAGCGTTGAAGATAGCGATCGCTACCGATTACGAAGCTCTCAAACAACCAGATGAAGCGAGTAAAAATTACCAAGAAGCCTATAATATAGCGTGGTCTTTACAGCAGTTTGCTTCTGCCAGCGAAGCTTTGAAAAAACTAGGAGATCTCTACCGAACTTATAAACAACCTGAATATGCTTTGCAGGTTTATCAAACTCTTTTGCAGGTAGAGCGGCAGTCCTACGATTACTATAACTTGATGAAAACCTACGACCAAATCGGTCAGATTTATCTAGAACGCGGGGACTTAGCGCCAGCAAAAGCAGCGTTTGAACAAGGGTTGGAATTGGCAAGGTCGTTAAAGTATCAGGAAACTTACTTTGCCAATCAGCTAGCGCGAGTGACTCAGCAAGGTTCGCAGTAGATATCGGTTCAGAGAAAAGCGATCTCTTGTTATCTATAAGCCGCAAGCATTTCCAATCCCTAGTCAAAAATGGTCTAACTGGGCATTCTGCCCTTACAGGCGTTTGTCCCAGCAAAACAGAAAGTTTTATATTCCTTCAGAGAGAGCTAAGACCTCAGGAAGTTTCCCACCGAAGATTGATTCTGTTTGTTTTGGAAATTGATAACTTTATAAACATAAAGACAGCGCGGTTCTGAGCCTAAGTATTAAATATTAGAACTGCTATCAAAATTATCTCCCTTCCTGAGATAGTCTTTCTCCCTTGGTTATAGACTTCTGTGATTTGGTGTTTGCTCTTAGAGCCAAGTAGAAATGCTTGGTTCGTTTTTTTTATCACAAAAAGAGTACATCTTACTTTTGTAAAAATGCAAACGTGAGTTTAGTCACGGTTTTAGAAATCAAGAAAAAACTGTAAAGGTAAGGTTACTTTCTATCTTCCAGGAAGGTTTTCTGGGTGTTTTAGTGGCTTACATCAGTTGTCTTTCGTCAGCTAGATAGTAATTCCACAAGCGTTTTACCTAGATATTCATACTGCGCCGGAGTGTTGTAAAGTTGAGCTGAAATCCGAATCAGCTGTTTGGGAGGTGCAGGCCAATAAATCACCGGCACCTGAATCCCAAAGCGATCGCATAACGCATCTTGTAGTAGCGGCGTTATTTGCATTTCTCCTGGGCTGCCTGGCATTTCATCCTGCAATGGCACGGCTGCCATCGAACCAATCATCTCATCGGGACACGGTGGCGACACCTGTAGCGTTTCGCAAAGTAGTTGTCGTGCTGTCAATGCCATTGCTCGGTTACGCGCCATCAGTTCGCGCCATCCCCCCGGCAACAGCGAACCCAAAAACCGAATTGCCTCTGGGACACACAGATAAGCGCTGGGATCGTCGGTGCCCATCCAGTCGAATTCTAGATGAAAGCGCGATCGCTCTTTTCGGGGCGAGTTGGCACCATGACTAATCGTTAGCGGACGAATTGCCGATTGTTTGTCGCGCCGCACATATAAAAATGCGGCTCCTTTCGGGGAACACAACCACTTATGACAGTTGCCAGTGTAATAAGTCGCTCCGAGTTCCCGCAGATTCAGCGGCAGCATCCCTGGCGCATGGGCACCGTCTATCAGTGTATCGACGCCGCGCTCTGCCAGTTGGTGAGCGAGTTGCTGGATAGGAAAAATTAGCCCTGTCTGGCTGGTTACATGATCTAGCAGCGCTAGCTTTGTTCTGGGTGAAACCTGTTCCATCACGGCTTCGATGACTTGTTCTGGCGATGTGATGGGAAAAGGTACTGTCGCCACCACTATCCGCGCCCCAGTCCGACTGGCAATGAAATTGAGCGCATTGCGGCAGGCATTGTATTCCTGATCTGTTGTCAGTAATTCGTCGTCTGGGGAGAAAGCAAGCGATGCATCGCTCGGATCGGCTAAGCCAAGCGATCGCAATATCACATTCACTCCAGTTGTCGCATTCGGGACAAATACCAACTCTTCTGGATCGGCACCCACGAACTGAGCTAACTCATCCCGTGCAGCATCCAGCAGCGGCTCAAACTCGCGCACAAAAAATCGCAAAGGTTCCCTTTCCAGTTGCGCCCGGTAGCGTTGTTGGGCTTCCAGAACCGGCAGCGGACAAGCACCAAACGAACCATGATTCAGGAACGTTACGGCTGGGTCAAGCGACCATAACTTCTGAAATTCTGAATGGCGAAGGATGAAGTCTGAAATTTTCTCTTTCATGCTTCATCCTTACAATTAAATTAATTAAACTCCCCAGGCAAGATTCGAACTTGCGACCAATCGATTAACAGTCGATCGCTCTACCACTGAGCTACTGAGGATCGTTCACTCAATCTTTTCAACAGTTACTAATATTAGCGAGTGCCAATATAACTTGTCAAGCCCTTTTATAGTTTTCTGAGAAATTTTTTTGAGCCGAATGAATGTTCAGTTATTTCTGGTTCAAACGCCACTCAGCCAGACGCTCGCGAGCTTTAGCATCCAGGGAATTCGCTAAAAAACGCCCCGACGAATGTTTCTTGGGTCTATTTTTGCGTATAACCGCACGAGCGGTTAATTCTACGTCGTAACCCAGCTGTTGCGCTGACATCCATTCTGCGCCATACCCCACTACTGTTAATTGCTGCGCCCGATCTGATGTAGCGACAATCAAGCGCCGTGCCGATCTGTAGGGATTGTAACGAAAGGAGGCACAGGTTTTTTCGATGTAAGTATCTGCTGTCTGCCCAAAATCCGTGTAATAGACTGATAGCTCGTGGGTGATAGATTCACAATTACTGCGTGTGTCTTGATACTGGGCATCAAATACAACTTGAGTTTCAAAGCCCTTAAAAGCGCTGTAATTGACCAAAGCCTCAATTAATTCAAGACGAGCGGCTTCTAGCCCATTGCGATCGCGGGTTCTTTGCAGGTAAGACCATAGTCCAATGACGTTGTAGCCGTCAACGAGCAAAACAGCCTGCGGGGATGGGCGTTGCATTGTTTTAAGCCAAGATTTTTTAGGTGAAAATAACTATTTCATCATCTTAACAATATAGTCAAGTCAGTTCTGTCGTCCTTTTTGCAGAACTAGGCAAAGCCTGCCCAAAAATAGTTTTTGGTTACAAGGAGGAATCTTGGGTTTGCAGGAGGCGTTGTCTTAAGCGTTTGGGTTCTCCTCGATCCACTACGCAGCCCTGCTCTAGTAAGAATGCCCCGTCGGCATAATTTAACTCATCTAATCGATGCGTGACCCAAAGGGCAGTCAGACCCCGGCTTTTCACCAAGCTTTGCACTTGCGCGACTAAATCCAACTGAGAATCCGGATCGAGCAGGGCGGTGGGTTCATCTAATAGTAAGACTTCCGATCGGCGGGCGATCGCACCGGCAATGGCAATTCGCTGTTTCTGACCCCCACTCAGAGCATAGATGGGGCGTCGTTCCAGCGCGAGTAAATTAACCGCTGCCAGTGCTTGCTCTACCCGCCCGCGTATCTCAGCGGGCGAGAGATTTTCCTCCACCAGCCCAAAGGCAACATCAGCCCCGACTGTCGGCATCACCAACTGATGATCGGGATTCTGGAAGACAAAGCCAATTGGGTTTAATATCTGAATTTCTCCTGCTTGGGGACGCAACAGCCCAGCCAGTAATCTCAACAATGTTGATTTTCCACTGCCGTTGGTGCCCAAAAGCATCCAGAATTCACCCTTGGGCACCTCCAGAGAACAGGAATCTAAGACTTTCTCCCCTTTAGGCCAGTTGAAGCAAAGGTCTTTGACTTGAATGGCAGGCTTGACCATTTCGACACCAGCAGGAAACGTGTTCATTCAGCGAGGGCGAAGAAGCCGGGAGGTCTTCCAGCCGATGCTGTGCTGGATTTCTGAGATATCTGAACGGCAACAATCTCGCTACTGAGAATGCCGATTTTTTTCTCCGGCTGGCGTTCGCAAGTGAGTTCTAACAGTTGCGCGTTGCCAGAGCGGATTGCATTCAGAATTTCTTGGTAAACGCTTTGGGCATCTTCGTCTGACTTCCGTTGCACCGACAACGACATCGGCGTATTTTTCAAAATTAGGTCGATTGTAAACATGAGTTAAGCAATTGCAATTAAATATCGGCTCCACATCCCTAGTATCTCAGACGCGAGCCAGTTGCTGCCCGATGGGAAAATTCGTTGAGCAGGGGAGAAAGGATTTCATCTTCGCCTCTATCTTGGCGTTGGTAAGTTTCGCTAATCCTTTACTAGCCTGGACTTTAAGCGCACTCACCCCCTGAACTGTCGCGAGTGATGAACATCTGCGATCGCATCTGTCGCCCCTACCGCTAAATATTAAAATGAGTTAAATAAATTTACCCAAAACTGTGCAAGTTGGACATAATAAGATTAAACTCAGTAAAGAATCGTAAACTAGATTGACATCCTAGTTTGTTTTCTGCGTAGCCCATCTAGTTACAGATGGAGCCAGCAGAAACCGCGATGACTGTACTTATAACTAACCTGTTTGGAGATTTGCTGTCATGACTATCGCAGTCGGACGCGCGCCGAGTTCAAGAGGGTGGTTTGACGCCATTGACGACTGGCTCAAGCGCGATCGCTTCGTATTTGTCGGCTGGTCCGGCCTACTGCTATTCCCCTGCGCGTATCTGGCGCTAGGCGGCTGGCTCACCGGCACCACCTTCGTCACCTCCTGGTACACCCACGGACTCGCCTCCTCGTACCTCGAAGGCTGCAACTTCCTCACCGTCGCCGTCTCAACGCC